>CAUJFL010000073.1 GCA_963169165.1 Myxococcota bacterium
CCAGCGCTGCCACCGACACCGGTCGAGCCCGCGCTCCCGCCCTTGCCAGCGCTGCCACCGACACCCGTCGAGCCCGCGCTCCCGCCCTTGCCAGCGCTGCCGCCGGCGGATCCCGCGCTCCCTCCCGCGCCGAGCCCGCGCCCGGCGGACATGATGGTCGAGTAGTACTGTGGTTGCGCCCACCCGGCGGCGGTGGTCAGCGCGTCGAGCGGCACGGCGTCGCCGAACGTGGCGCCGAGCGCGCGGTGACAGCGCCAGCCCGAGTCGGCCCGCGCACACAGATCGTCGCGCCCGTCGCCGTCGAAATCCGCCGCGCGGATCGTCTGGTAGTACGGGGCCGTCGCCCACCCGTTCGCGTCGCTCCAGGCCGGCCCGGCGCGCCGGACGCCCGCGCTGCCGTCCCAGCTCCAGCAGGCCATCTCTGTGGCCTCGCGCGCGCAGAGCTCCTCGCGTCCGTCGGCGTCGAGGTCGCCGACCCGCAGGGTGGCGTAGTAGGCGCGGTTGCCCCAGCCGTTCGCGTCGGAGAGCGCGCCGAGCACCACCGGATCGCCGAACCCGCTCCCGGTCGAGAGGACACAGCGCAGATCGGTCGAGGTGCGCACGCAGAGATCCTCGCGCCCGTCGCCGTCGAGATCGGCCATGCGCAGCGTGCTCCAGTACCCGAGCGCGCCGAAGCCGCTGGCGTCCGACCACGTGGGGCCCGCGCTCGCGGCGGGGAAGCCGTCACCGTCGCTGCGCGCGCACTCGATGCCGGCCGCGCCTCGGATGCACACGTCGGCGCGGCCGTCGCCGTCGAGATCGCCCATCCGCAGCGTCCCGAAGTGCTTCGCGGCGCCGTACCCGGCCAGATCGCTCCAGCGCGGGCCCTCGACGCGCCGGTCGAACCCGGTGCCTGTGGAGAGCCAGCAGCCGAAGCCCGCCGCGTCCCGGGCGCACAGATCCTCGCGGCCGTCGCCGTCGACGTCTGCCAGGCGCAGCGTGGTGTAGTAGCTCGGGTTGGCCCAGCCGTTCGCGTCCGACAGCCCGTCTCGCCACACAGTGAAGGCGCCGAAGCCCGAGCCGGTCGAGAGCGCGCACGAGAACGCCGTGTCCGAGCGCCCGCAGACATCCGCCCTCCCGTCGCCGTCGACGTCACCCATCCGCAGCGTCGCGTAGTTGGCGGCGTCCGTCCAGCCGTTCGCGTCCGACAGGGCGACGGGGGCCCACGGCGAGGCGTCCCAGCCGCCCGGGACCGCGATCCAACAAGTGAAGCCGGCGGCGCCGCGCGCGCAGAGATCCGCGCGGCCGTCCTTGTTCACATCGGTGTGTGAGGGGGGCGCGTAGGCCGCTGGTTGCTCCGTCAGGAGCGCCACCTCGCACACGTCGTCCTCGTCGACGAGCGAGTCGCAGTCGTCGTCGACGCCGTTGCAGGTCTCGCTCGCGCCCGAGCACGTGCACGAGGCGCCCGGGGTGCCGCCGTAGGGGCCCTGCTCGGTCCACGCGCTGACGGCCGTGCTGCTGCACGATCCCGCGTACGGGTCCACCCAGTCCCACCCGCCGCCGGGAGCGTAGGCGAAATGGACGTGCGGCCCGTCGCTGCACCCGCTCGAGCCGGAGAGCCCGAGCTGCTGGCCGCAGGCGACCGACTGGCCCTCGATGACAGTCATCCCGCCCGCCCTCATGTGGCCATACGCCGTCGCGGAGCCGTCGGCGTGCAGCAGCCGGACGTAGTTCCCGAGCTTGCTGCCGCACGGGGAGCAGTCGTAGCCTTGGTCGGGGCACCCGGTGAACACCTCGGTCACGACGCCGCTCGCGCCCGCGAGGACCGGGGTGTCCCAGCCCACCGGGAAGTCGGTGCCGCGGTGGCCGTCGTAACAGTTGCTCCCGCAAGCGTAGTCCTGGCAGCCCGATCCGCTGTCGTGGTCGAAGCCGGAGGAGACGTTGACCGCGGCGTCCACCGGGCGACGGAAGCGCACCTCCGCGCCGCTCGGCGAGGTGACGAGCGTCGCGCCGATCGCCGCGCCGATCGCCACGAGAGAGAGCGCGCGCCTCACTTCGCCCTCCTCGTCGTGAGCGTCTGGGGGGCAAGCGGGAGCCGCACGGCGCAGCGCGCTGTCGGTCGTGAGGGGCACATGGGTCGCATCGCGCGCGATGCTACGCGCCCGCGCCACCTGCCGTCACGAGCGCGATTTCAACGCTCAAGCTCGCGTACCCGGCGGGATGACCCGATCCCCGATCCTCCCCTCGGTTCGGTAGGATGGCACAGTGCCGACCTCGACCTCCACGTCCACCGCGCTCGCGTGCGCCTCGCTCGCGCTCTCCCTGCTAGCGCGCGACGCCCGCGCCCAGTCCGTCGCCCCGCCGTTCGCGAACCCCGTGGTGCCGTTCGACTGCCCCGACCCCGGGATCCTCGCGCTCCCCGACCCCGAGCCCGTCTACTACATGGTATGCACGGGCGGCTCGTTCCCCATCCGGCGCTCGTACGATCTCGTCCACTGGGAGGACACCGGCTCGTCGATCCTCCCGAGCGGCGCGCCGGCGTGGGCGGCCAACGGCGGGCGCAACTGGGCGCCGGAGCTGCACCAGGTCGGAGACCGCTTCATCGCCTACTACACGTCCGTCAACGGCTCGGACGTCCTGTCGATCGGCGCGGCGTGGGCGACCAGCCCGCTCGGGCCCTACACGGATCTCGGGCACCCGCTCGTGGAGCACGCGGAGGGCGTCATCGACGCCAACTACTTTCGCGACAGTGATGGCAAGCAATACCTCTTCGTGAAGATCGACGGCAACGCGCACGGCAACCCCACGCGCATCCTCGTCAGCCCGCTCGCGCCCGACGGGCTGTCGTTCCCCGCGGGCTCGAGCTTCGTCGAGGTGCTCCGCAACGGCCTCGGCTGGGAGGGCGGCGTCGTCGAGGGGAGCTGGACCGTGCGACGAGGCGGCTATTACTACCTGTTCTACAGCGCCAACTCATACGACACGAAGTACCGCACCAGCGTGGC
>CAUJFL010000074.1 GCA_963169165.1 Myxococcota bacterium
GCAAGGTCGACACGATGCGCACGGTGAAGCTGACGACGAGCGGCGGCGCGGCGCTGGTCGTGTTCGTGAGCGAGCCCGGCGCCGAGCTGTCGTTCCCGTTCTGGGTCAGCGAGCCGGGCGCGATGAGGCTGACGATGCACGGCGTGACGGTGCCGAACGGCGGCGAGTACGAGCTCGCGATCGACGGGCGGACGTTCGGCGTGTGGAGCGGCTTCTCTCCACGGCCGGCGCTCGGCGAGACCGCGCCGTCGGCGCCCGTCGAGCTGTCGAAGGGGCGACACGTGTTCGCCGCGCGCTGCGTCGGCAAATCGCCGCAGAGCCGCGGCTACCTCGCCGGGTTCGACGTGCTCGTGGGCGAGCCGCCGGTCGCGCTGCCCGCGCCGGTGGTACCGTCCGCGCCGTGAGCACCGGTGTGAGCCGAGACGCGCGGGGCTGGCTCGCCGCGCGTGGACCAGCGATGGAAGCCTCGCTGCGCGACTGGGTCGAGCTCTCGTCGTTCACCGAGGATCGTGACGGCGCCCAGCGGTGCGCCGACGCGCTCGTCGAGTCGTTCGCTTCGCTGCCGGTGTCGGTCGAGCGAACACCGAGCCTGCGATACGGCGACCACCTCGTGCTCTCGACCGCCGCCAGCGGGCCGCCGTTCCTGCTCATCGGGCACCTCGACACGGTGTTCCCGCCCGGGACGTTCGACGGGTATCGCCGCGACGGCGCGCTCGGGAGAGGTCCGGGCGCGCTCGACATGAAGGGTGGCCTCGTCGTGGTGCGCGAGGCGCTCGCGGCGCTCGACGCGGCGGGCGCGCTCGCGTCGCTGCCGGTGCGCGTGATCATCGTGTCCGACGAGGAGATCGGCTCGCCCGAGGGGCGCCGCGTGATCGAGCGCCACGCGCCGGGCGCGCGCGCCGCCCTGGTGTTCGAGTCGGGGCGCGCGGGCGACGCCATCGTCGTCGACCGCAAGGGCACGGGCGTCGTGCGCGTGACGGCGTCGGGGACGGCCGCGCACGCCGGCAACGCGCACGACGCGGGCGTCAACGCGATCTGGGCCCTCTCCGCGTTCGTCTGCGAGGCGCAGCGACTGACCGACTACGCCCGCGGCGTCACCGTCAACGTCGGCAAGATCGTGGGCGGGCGCAGCAAGAACACCGTCCCCGACGAGGCGGCGTGCGAGCTTGATTTTCGGTTCATCCACGCGGACGACGGCGTGAGCGTCGAGCGCGCCCTCACCGAGGCGTGTCGCGCCGCCGAGGCCCGCGTGCCCGGCGCGCGCCTCTCGCTGCAGGGGGGCGTGTCTCGGACGCCGCTGGTGCGGACCGAAGGCAGCGTCGCGCTCGCTCGCGCGTACGGCGCTCACGCCGCGGCCGAAGGGCTCGGTCACGCGCTGTCGCCGCTCCAGGGAGGCGGCAGCGACGCGTCGACGACCAGCGCGCTCGGCGTCGCGTCGATCGACGCGCTCGGCCCTCGCGGCAAGGGGTTCCACACGCTCGACGAGCAGGTCGAGCTCGACACGCTCGTGCCGAAGGCGCGCGCGCTCGCGAGCTTTCTCGCCGCCGCCCCGCGAACCCCCTGACACCAGCGCGCATTTTTCGCTAGCGTCGCGCCCATGTCCAAGCTCGCCGACGTCGACGACACGAAGCTCGAGGCCATCATCGAGGCGATGCTGCTCGCCGCGCACGCCGACGGAGACTTCAGCGACGAGGAGCGCGCGCACTTCGCCACCAGCGTCGAGGGGCTCACCGAGCGGCGCCTCGCGGGCGACGCGCTCACCGCGCTGCTCTCGCGCATCGAGCAGGGCGTCGCGGCCGACGGCGCCGAGGCGCGGCTTCGCGGCCTGAAGGATCGCCTGCCGACGCCCGCGCTGCGCGAGACCGCGCTCGAGCTCGCGGTGCGGCTGATGGCCGCCGACGGGATCGTCCGTACGAGCGAGCGCGAGCTGATCCTCGACGCGGCCGACGCGCTCGAGATCGATCGCGATCGCGCGGCGGACATCGTAAAATCCGCTGCCGGCTTAGAATTTCACGGAGCGAGCGGCGTCGCGCGAGGTGCTAGCCTCCCCGCCCATGCGAACCCTGCGCCTGGCTGCCCTGCTCCTCCCGACGATCGTGACCGCCTTCGCGTGCGGAGGTGGCGAGGACGAGACGGCGACGCCTCCCGCCGGAGCCGCGGGCTCGTCGGGCGCTGCGGGCGCGTCGGGCGCGTCGGGCGCTGCCGGCGCGGCCGGGGCAGCCGAGGTGAAGCTCGAGCCGTGGGAGAGCTGCGAGACGCCGCAGAGCGTCCACGTCCGCGCGTCGCCGGCGCGGGTGTTCCTCGCGCCCGGCAAGTCGCGCGAGGTCGAGCTGGTGATCGAGCCCGACATCTGCCAGCGCAGCAACGTCGAGCTCACCGTCGAGGGCGCGGCCGCGACGATCGCGTCGGCCGTCGGCGCCGACACCGTGACGACGGGCGGCGCGTCGGTGACCGTCCCGATGGATCTGCGACACCAGCGCCTGAAGGTGGTGCTGACCGGCGTCAGCGCCGGCAAGGCCACGCTGAAGGCCTCGCTCAAGACCAAGGACGGCGACGGCGCGTCGAGCACCGACATCGAGGTGCTCGAGCCGAAGGTCGACGCCTGCGCCGGCAGCGCGTCGGGCAAGGTGACGGCCGGCGGCACGATCGGCGGCTCGGCGGAGCTCGCCGGTGCGTCGCTCGGGCTGCAGGCGGGCGCCGACACCCCCGCGCGCGCCACCGAGGAGGGCTTTCAGTACCAGACTCCGGTGATCTGGGCGCAGGCCGCGTTCGACGCGACGGTGGGCTGCGCGGGAGCGGACATCGTCCCCGCCGGGATGCTCGCGCTCGGCCCCGCGATCACGTTCGGGCCCGAGACCAAGGTCTTCCCGCGCGAGATCCCGATGGCCATCCCGATCAACCCGGCGATGTTCCCCGACAAGGGGCGGCTGCGACACCTCAAGGTCGCGTACTCGGGCCCGGCGTTCAAGGCGCCCCGCACGATCCCCGTCGCCGATCCGTGGATCGACAAGCAGGGCGACGGGTGGGTCCTGCGGTTCATGGCGCCGCGCCTCGGCACGTACCAGGCGGTCATCGCGCCCGACGCCGGCACCAAGACCTTCCAGCGCGCCATCACCCACCGCGCGATCATGGGCGTCTCGATGGGCGGCGGCGGCACCGCGAGCCTAGGGTTCCGCAATCATGACAAATTCGACGTGCTGGCCCCGCTCGGCGGCCCGGTCGACTGGACGTGGCTGATGGACCACATCGAGCACAACCACACCGGCGGGTTCCCCACCAACGACGGCGAGAACGTCCCCACCGCGCCGCTCACGATGCCGACGCCCAAGGATCCGTACGAGCACCCGTCCAACTTCAACGCGTGGTGGTACGAGTACCCGCGCTCTGGCAACGGAGGCTCGTTCAGCCGCTATGACTACGTGCAGATCTTCCGAGATCTCGCGCTGATGTTCGGCAACCCCAACGGAGAGAACACCTTCCCCGGCGGCGAGAACCTCCCGCCTGGCGTCGATCCCAGCGGCAAGAGCGTGCTCGGCGAGCACGCAGGCAACGAGTGCGCGGTCTGGCTCGATCCCATCGACAAGGACCCCGAGAAGATGAAGCAGCAGGAGATCGTCAAGACCTGCCAGGTCGAGCGCTGCAAGAACCC
>CAUJFL010000075.1 GCA_963169165.1 Myxococcota bacterium
CTCGACCAGGATCGTGCCGGAGCCGCACATCGGGTCGAAGAGCGGGAGCTCGGGCGTCCACCCCGACAGGCGCAGGATCGCCGCGGCGAGCGTCTCCTTGAGCGGCGCTTCGGCGCTCGACGCGCGCCAGCCGCGCTGAAACAGCGGATCGCCCGCGAGATCGACGTACAGCGTCGCCTGGCCGCGGCTCAGCCGCGCGAAGACGCGCACGTCGGGATCGTGCCCGTCGACGTCGGGCCGCGCGCCCGCTCGGTCGCGCAGGCGATCGACGATCGCGTCCTTCACGCGCTGGGCGGTGAAGCCTGTGTGCGTGAGCGCGTCGGTCGTGCCGACCGCGGAGACCGCGATCGTCGTCCGCGCCGAGACGTGCGCTTCCCACTCGACCGCCCGCGCGCCGTCGTAGAGGCCCGCCGCGTCGACCGCGGGGAACTCGGCGACGCGGGCGAGCACGCGCATGGCGATGCGCGAGCCGAGGCAGGCGCGCCAGCCGTCGCTCCACCCGCCCGAGAACGCGACGCCGCCGCGATCGGCCTTGACGCCGCGCAGGCCGAGCTCACGCAGCTCGTCGCGCAGCGCGCCCTCGGTGCCCTTCGCCGCCGTCGCGAAGAAGGGCACGCTGGCGGCGCTCGAGTCGCTCAAAAACAGCTCAGCGTCAGCTCGTTCTTGGTGCCGAACTTGAGGCCGTACGCCGAGTCGGGCTGCAGGCGCTCGACGACGACGAGGTACTTCGACACCGTCGCGGCGGGGCTCTTCGCGTAGATGCGCAGGCGCTGCTCGGGGCCCGAGTACTTGGTGGTCTGGAGCACGATCTTCGAGCCCTTCTGCGCGGGGCCGCCCGAGTGGGTGATCATCATCCGCGGGCACTTGCCGTAGCCGCCGTCGTCGTCGCACGCGCCGCACTGGCCGTCGTTGGAGCAGCTGCCGCACGCGTTGGACGCGCCGCACTCCATCGGGCCGTGGAGATCCTTGCAGGTCTTCGTCATGTCGACGGTGCCGGTGCGGACCTCGGCCACGAGGTCGGCCGTGCAGGCGCCGATCTCGTCGGTGTAGACCGAGACGGAGTCGTACTGGCCGCCGTCGATGTCGAAGTCGATGGCGTCGATGTCCCCTCCCGTCTCGATCGCGCCCTCGACCATGAACGTGTCGCACTCGGGCGGCACGCGGTCGACCGGCCCCGTCGGGCCGACGAGCTTGCGCGCGTCGTCGCCGTTGGGCTCCTCGACGCGGAACCTGCAGTCGTCGGTGATCTTGCAGTCGATGTCGCAGCCGTCGCCGATCGACGAGTTGGAGTCGTCGCACTCTTCCTTGCCCTCGCGGATCGCGTTGCCGCACACGTCGCGCGGGGGCACCTTGCCGGGGAACTCGGACTCGTTCTTCACGGTGAACGGCGGGTAGCAGAGCCCGTACAGCGCGTTGCCGTCCTTGGAGCTGTAAGGACCGGAGAAGAACCCGCTGTCGAACTGGTTCTCGTCGAGGCACACCATCTCGAAGCCGTTGGGCGCGTTGGGGCACGAGGCCTTGCCGTCGGCGTCCTTGGGACCGCACGGCACCGCGCACGTCGTGACGGTGGGCGCGAACCCCTCTTTCGATCCGCGGCAGACCGCGCCGGACCCGCAGTCCTTGTCGATACGGCACGCGTCGCAGCCGCTGGGAGCGCCCTTCGCGTGGCACGCGCCCGCGAGCGGCCGACAGGCGAACGCGCCGCCGCCAGTGTCGACGCACTCGGCGCCGCGGCGACAGGAGGGCTTGCCGGGATCGCAGGGCAGAGAGCAGAACCTCTCGCCCTGCGCGTCGGGCACGCACACCGCGCCCGGCTGCTGGCTGCAGTCGAGATCGCTCGAGCACGGCGCGCAGAACGAGCGGCGAAGGCAGATCGCCGCGGTCTCGCCCCACAGCTTGTTGTTCTTGTCGTCGACCGGCGTCGTCTCCCCGCACCAGAAGCCGGGCGAGCAGTCGGAGTCTGACTTGCACACGTCCTTGCCCCTCTTCGCGCAGTAGGCGTCGATGTCGCCCGCCGTGCCGACGCACACGAAGCCCGCGCCCGCGTCGCAGTCGCCGTTGCCGTTGGGGCACACGCTGCCGTACTGGCCCTTGCCGTGGTCCTTCGAGGGGAAGCAGCCGGTGAACCCGTCGCGGGTCTGGCACGCGGTGCCGTCGGCCGTCGGGCAGTCGCGGAGGCTGGTGCAGGTCGGCACGAACGTGCAGGCCCCGTCGACGCAGCGCACCCCGTGGCCGTCGTCGCACTCGACGTTCGAGGCGCAGCTGTCGCCGGGGAGCCCGGGGAGCTTGGCCTTGCCCGCCTCGTCGGCGAGGTAGATGCGCGGCGTGCAGAACTGCGCGGTCTCGCCGGACTCTTGCCGGGTCTGCTCGGTGCACGCGGCGCCGACCGGGCAGTCGGAGGTCTTCGCGCACTGGGTCATGCAGTCGCCCTCCTTCGCGAGCTCGGTGGTCACGCACTCGGCGCCGTCGGCGCACGAGGCCGGATCGCACTTCGCGTAGCAGCCCCCGTCGGCGCGCCGCACGCCCTTGCACACCGACGCGGGCGCCTCGTCCTCGGAGCCCCCGCAGGCTGGGAGGCCGACGACGAGCGCGGCGATCATGGCTGGGAGGGCGAGCAATACGGCGGGGCGAAAGCGCATGGGAACCTCTCGTGGGCGCCGTGCCCAGCGCGACGCGCGCCTTGACCCGGCGGCGGCCTTGTATAAGGTGAGCCGCGTTCACGCAACCGAAACGCCCCGCGCGTCTCGCGTATCAGGAGCCCCCATGCGCCGCCTCGTCCTCCCCGGTCTCGCCCTCGCATCCATCGTCACCTCGGTCGCTTGCGGCTCGTCTGATCCGCCCCCTCCCACCGAGGAGTCCCAGGTCCAGAAGACCGGAAACGGCACCGGAGGCACGACCGGCAGCAACGGCACCTCGGTCGACTATCCCAAGGGACCATTCAGCACCGTCGAGGGAGGCATCCTGCGCGACGCCGATTTCAACGGCCTGTTGCGGCCCGTCGCCGACAACTTCGACGTCGGCAAGGCGACCAAGTTCTCCTTCAGCAATTTTTACAATCCCAACTCAGTCGACACCAAGCCGCGCGTGCTGGTCGTGACCGAGGCCGGCCGCTGGTGCTCGCCCTGCAAGGAAGAGGCGAAGGTGAGCATGGCCGCCTACAAGGCCTGGAACCCCGATCTGACGAAGCCCGTCGTGCAGTTCGTCTCGCTGGTCATCGAGAACGAGAACTACGAGCCGTCCGTGCCCGACGACGCGGCGCTGTGGGCGAAGGCGTACGGCCTCGCGTACCCGGTCGGCATCGATCCTTCGCTGAAGCTCGGCGACTTCTTCGACAAGAGCGCGATCCCCTTCAACATGATCATCGACACCAAGACGATGACCATCACCTACGCGGGCACCGGCGGCATCGAGCTCGCGCCGGGCACGTCGGGCGGCGACAAGATCCAGGCAGTCCTCGGCAACTGACGTCGCGTGCGCCGGGTGGCCTCATGGCGGCGGGCGGTCGCGCTCGCCGCGTCGCTCGTCGCGGTGGCGGGGGTCGCGCGCGCCGACGGGCCGACGTTCAGCATCACCGAGACCTCGGTCTTCAACTACCGGTTCGACAACCGCGACAACGATCGGCTCAACGATCGCTACTTCGAGTGGCTCAACCGCCTGAACATCCAGGCGACGCGCGAGCGCACGGCGGCGGCGGTGCGCATCGACTCGGCCGCCTACGCGAAGAAGCCCGATCCCAACGAGCTCGGGCGCGACGACGCGCGAGAGGCGGCGCAGCAGGGCCAGCTCGTCGGCGAGACCGAGGCCGAGTTCGCGCGGCGGCGCACGCTCACCTACGGGCGTCAGCTGTCGTCGCGCTACATCAACACGGTCTACCCGTCGAAGCTGTTCGTGTCGCACCGCGAGGGACCAGCCGACGTCACGGTCGGCGATTTCTACGCGCAGCTCGGCAAGGGCCTCGTCCTGTCGATGCGCAAGGTCGACGAGCTCGGGACCGACACGACCATCCGAGGCGGCAAGCTCGAGGTGCGCCCCGACATCGGCCGGGGGCGCAAGCTGTCCGTGGTGCTGCTCGCGGGCCAGAGCAACCCGATCCGCGTCGACGAGGTGACCGGCAAGCGCCTCACGCAGCGCGCGAGCCTCGTGTTCGTGGCGGCGCCGACGCCCAACGCGACCTTCTACGATCCCGCGCCGGCGACGACGTTCGCGCCCGACACGATCTACGGCGGGCGCGTCGAGGGCGGCTCGACGCACGTCCTGTTCGGCCTGATGGGCGCGGGCGTGCACCGCGCGAGGCTCGACAGCAACCGGGGCGCGTCGGCGAACCCCGCGCGCAACGCCGGCGAGCTCTCGGTCGTCGGGGCGTCGCTCTCCGCGCCCAACCTCGGCGGGCACGGCAGCGCGTACGTCGAGTTCGCGGCGCAGTCGATGCGCGCGCCGATCGACGACGCCGACCGACAGCTCTCGCGCTCGTCTGGTGGCACCGGCCTCTACGTCCACGCCAACGCGTTCGACGGCCCGCTCACGCTCACGTTCGAGGGGAAGCGCTACGATCGCTTCTTCCCGATGACGGCCAACGCGACCGACGGGACCTTCGCCCAGCTGCAGTACAACGCGCCGCCGACCACCGAGCTCATCACCAACGACACCCAGTACGACGCGTTCAACACCTGCGTGACCGGCGGCCGCGCGCGCGCAGACTTTCGCGGCAACGCGCACGCGCTCGTTTACGGCTCGGTCGGCCGCTACGTCACGTTCGGCGAGCGCTCCAGTCGCTGCGGCGAGGACATCGACGCCGACACAGGCCAGCGCGTCGGCAAGGGGCGAAAGACGCGCAACGACGTGTGGGACTCGTACATCGGCGTCGAGGTCTACTTCGAGGAGAACCGCACTCACGCCTACGTGCAATCAGGGCTGCGGACCGACGACACCCCCGACGCCGAGCAGTACGACGGCACCGGCCCGAGCACGACCTACTACCGCGAGCACTGGGTAAGGTGGAACCTCGTGAAGAAGCTGTCGGGCTCGCTCAGCCTGGCCGCGGCGGGCGTCTATCGCTCGCGGCACAAGCCGCTGCAGACGCCGAGGCCGTGGCGCGAGTTCGAGAATTACGTCTCGCTCATCTACTCGCCGTGGCTGACGCTCGCGTTCGGCTACGAGGCCACGACCGTCAAGGGCACGCGTGAGGATTTTTATAACGGGCTCGTCCAGGTGCGGCTCTCGACCGACAAGATCGTTCGGCTCTACGTCGGCCAGTCGCGCCAGGGGCTGCGCTGCGTGAGCGGGGTCTGCCGCATCTTCCCCGCGTACGAGGGCGCGAAGCTCGAGGCCGTGCTGCGCTTCTGACCGCGACGCCCGGCGCGCCGCGGGCCGGAAGGTGGCGGCCCTGGCGCGGGCTGTACTAGCATCGCGGCGACATGCGCTATTGCCCGCAATGCGGCGGCGGCAACCCGGACGCGGCCGTCTTCTGCGGCGCCTGCGGCGTGCCATTTCCCAGCGCGGCGCCCGCGCCAGCGGCCAAGCCGGGGCTCGGCAAGCAGACGATGGTGGGGATGGCGCCGCTGGTCGGCCCCCCCGCCGCGCCGGTCTCGGCGGTCGCCCCGAGCGCGCCCGCGACCGTTCAAGATCCGCCGCGGCCGCAGGGCGGGCTTGCGCGCACGATGCTCGGGATGGCGCCGTTGACCGCGCCCTCGGCGCCGAGCGCGCCACCGTCGGGCAGCGCGGCGACCCAGCTGTCGTTCGTCCCGCCTGACGTCGCTCGGGCTCCCGCGCCGGCCGCCGCCGCGCCGTCACCGCAGCTCTCGAAGGGGAAGACGATGCTGATCGGCGCGCCGCTGGCGCCGCAGCCGAGCCCCGCGCGCAAGGGCAGCCAGACCATGGTGATGCAGGCCGTCCCGAAGGTGTCCAAGAAGACGCTGATCGGCGGCTTCTTTCCGCTGACGAAGCCGGCCGAGCCCGAGTACGTCGAAGAAGAGTACGAAGAGGTCGTCACCGAGACGGGCGAGGTCGAGCGGCGGATCCGACGCGTCGAGCGCCCGCTCCCGCCGATCCATCGGCGCCCCGCGTTCCTCGCGATCGTGGGGGCCGCGGTGCTCGGCGCTGTCGGGCTCGTCGCGGTGCTCGTCGTCCGCGCGCCACCACCGCTGGTCGCCGAGCCGCGCCTCGACGCCGACGGCAAGGACGTGCTGCACGTCACGTGCGCGAGCTGCCCCGACGACACCACGCTCACGCTGGCGGGCGCGAAGGGCGCGGTGCAGCGCAACCAGGCCGACGTGCCGCTCGCCTCGCCGCTGAAGGTCGGCGAGAGCGAGCTCGAGCTCGCGATCGATCGGCCCGGCGCGGGCCGCGACGAGTCGGTCAAGGTCAAGGTGCGCGTCGGTTTCCGTATCTGGCCCGAGCTCGCCGCCCTCCAGGATCCGGTGCCCTCGGTGCGCGTCATGCTCGAGACGGCCCCGGGCTCGACCGCGACCGTGGACGGAAAGCCCGTGCAGCTGGGCGCCGATGGCCGTGGGATCACCAAGGTCGACGTGACCGAGCAGCTGACCGGGCTCGCCCACGAGACGAAGCCGCTCTCGCGCGACATCGCCTACACGATCGCGTCGCCGGGCGCCGAGCCCGCGCAGGGCAAGCTGTCGATCAAGATAGGGGTCAGCCCGCTGTGGCTCGAGTCACCCGGCGCGCGCATGGTCACCGACGCGCCGACCTTCATGCTCGCCGGTCGCGCCTCGAAGGGCGGTGGGGTCACGGTCGCGTCGCGGCCGATCTCGGTCGGGGCCGAGGGGCAGTTCGCGCAGCTGATGAACATCAGCGCGATCGGCGCAACCCAGGTCGAGGTGAGGGCCACCGCCGCAAACCTCGCGCCACGGATCGCGACGATCACCGTGCAGCGCGTGGCGAGCCTGGCGGCCGAGGCGCGCGACCGCGAGGCCAGCACGAAGACGGGCTACGACGAGGTGACGCAGCGCGGAGACGCCGCGGCGAACACCCCGGTCGCGTGGCGCGGCGACGTGCTGTCCTCCACGGCGCGTGGCCACCAGATCGTCGCGGTGCTCGGCGTCTCCACCGGCTGCGCCAAGCGCCCTTGCCGCGCGCGCGTGACGGTGCCGGGCGGCGCTCCGCTGTCGACCGGCGACGCCGTCGCGGTGTTCGGGCGCGTCGCGCGGCTCACCCCCGAAGAGCCCCACGTCCCCGACGTCGAGGCAGATTTTCTGCTGAAGGGGCCCCCTTGATCGCCGCGAACGCGACGACGGGCTACGAGGACGACGAGGACGAACCGCGCCCCGTCGGCCCCGATCCGCTCGTGGGCATGACGCTCGCCGATCGGTACCGCATCCTCGGACAGCTCGGCGCGGGCGGCATGGGCATCGTCTACAAGGTCGAGCACACGCGCATCGGCAAGCTGATGGCGATGAAGCTCCTCGCCGGTGAGCTGTCCCGCGACGAGGCGGTCGTGAAGCGGTTCAAGCGCGAGGCCGAGCTGGCCTCTCGCCTCTCGCACCCGAACACGGTCCAGGTGTTCGACTTCGGTCACACGGACAACGGCCTCACCTACCTCGTGATGGAGCTGGTGGTCGGCGACGATCTCGGCCGCGTGGTCCGCCGCGAGGGGGCGATGTCGCCGCTCAGGATGGCGCGCATCGTCGCGCAGGTGTGCAGCTCGCTCGGCGAGGCGCACAGGCTCGGCATCGTCCACCGCGATCTGAAGCCCGAGAACGTGCTGCTCGTGAAGGGCGCGGACGGGCACCAGGAGGTCGCCAAGGTCTGCGATTTCGGCCTCGCGAAGCTCCGTCAGGGCGCGGAGACGCAGAGCGACGTGACAGGACACGGCGCGGTCGTCGGGACGCCCTATTACATGTCACCCGAGCAGATCCGCGGAGAGGACGTCGATCTTCGCACCGACGTCTACGCGCTCGGCGGCGTCATCTACAAGCTCGTCACCGGGCAGCCGCCGTTCCACGCGCCGAGCCCGATGGCGGTCTTCGCCAAGCACCTGACCGAACAGCCCGTGCCCCCGAGCCACCGCGCGCCGGGGGTGCCCCCGTCGGTCGACGCCATCGTGATGCGCGCGCTCGCGAAGCGCCGCGACGATCGCTTCCCCGACGTCGACTCGATGCGCGAGGAGCTGGTGCGGGTGCTCCGGGACGGCAACGTCTCCAGCTCGGAGATCCTGGTGGACTCGGGTGAGGTGCGGCGCGCGGCCACGGACGAGGGCGCCCTCGACCACACCCAGATCGCGCTGCGGGCCGCGACGCGCGACGAGGTCGAGGCGTACGAGCGCCGGCTCCGGCGGCAGCGCGTCTTCGCCCAGGTCGCGGTCGCGCTCGCCGTGGCGGGGGTGGCGGCGGGCGCGGCGCGCGCGTGGATCGCCTACACGGCCCCCAAGCCCTACGACGGCCTCGAGGTCGAGCCCAACGACGACGCCGCCACCGCGCAGAGCATCCCGCCGGGTCGCGGGGTCAAGGGGATGCTCGGCAAGCGCCTCAACGCGACGACGAGCGATCGCGACTTCTATGCGTTCGAGGTCCCCGCGGGCGCGAGCCAGGTGACGCTCAAGACCCAGGCGCTGCCCAACTTCGCGACCTGCACCCTCCTCTACCGCGCGGGGCTCTCCGACTCGATCGCGCGCTTCTGCACGGGCGCGCCGGGTCGAGATCTCGAGGTCACTCAGCTGAAGGTCGATCCGGGTCGCTACCTCGTCGCGGTGCTCCAGGACGTCGATCCCTACGCGGGAGACTCGCCGCCGCCGGTGATGGAGAACGTCTCGGACACCTACGCGCTCTCGTTCTCGCCGAGCGAACGGATCGTCGGCCGCGAGGTCGAGCCCAATGATCAGCCGCCCACCGCCGGGCGCCTGCGCGTGGCCTCCAAGGTGCGCGGCGCGCTCGCGTTCGTGCGCGACGTGGACGTGTTCTGCGCCGACGATCGCGACGAGGGCAAGCCGGTCCGATGGGTCGTGAGAGATGCCGTCGATCGCGCGCGCGACGCCGGCGTCGTGCTCGAGGCCACGGTCGAGCGGGGCGGCATGAAGGACCCGGATCGCACGCTCATCCACCGCGACGGCGTGCAGTCCAAGGAGCTCGCCGGACACGCGATCGGCGCCTGGACCAGCGCGGCGTTCACCCCGACGCCAGGCTCGCAGCTCGGGTGCCTGCGGCTCCGCCTCGCGCTCGATCCCTGGTCCACCGTCGCGCCGACGCACCCGCCCGCGGGCTCCGAGGAATACTCGGTGACGCTCGAGGCTGCGCCGTGAAGCGCGCGTCGTGGCTCTTGCTGGCCTTGGTCTCGCTCGCCGCGGAGGCGCGCGCGGACCGCACGGGCGCGCGACGCGCGGCCTACCTGGGCTCGAAGCTCCCGGCGGCCGAGCGGGGCGACGCGGCGCGCACGGCGCGGTTCCAGGCGCTCCCCGCGCGCCCGATCGAGGCACGGCGAGTCTCCCTCGGCGCGACCCCGGTAGGCGGCGCGGTGGCGACGGGAGCCGGGCTCGCGGTCGGCGCGGGGCGCGCGCTGTGCTTGCTCGAGCCGCGCTCGGGCGACGTGACGCGCGTCGAGCTGGGCGGACCGCCCGCGCACGCGCCCGCCGTCGACGCCGCCGGGCGCGTGTGGCTCCTGACCGCTCGCGCCGAGCTGCTGGTCACCGAGTCAAACGGAACAATTCTAACTCGACGCCCGCTCCCGGTGCGGGGCGCCAAGCTGCGCGCGGCGCCGGTGCTGTCCCGCGGGGCGCTCGTCGTCGCGGCTGGCAACGAACTCCTCGAGGTCGACGTCGACGGCGCGGTGCGAGCGGAGGTGACGCTGCCGGACACGCCCTCGATCGCGCTCGCTTCAGACGGCGCGCGCGTGTTCGCGGCGACGGACCTCGGGCGGGTGTTCACGTGGGATGGCGCGCGCGCGCCGGTCGAGCTGCCGCGGGTGGGCGGGCTGCCCACGTCGTCGATGACCATCACCTCGGCCGGCCCCGCGCTGGTCGTCGACGCCGCGCGAGTCGTCAGGCTCGACAGGCACGCTCCCACCTGGGTGACCTGGGTCCGGGCCGACAGCGGGATGCTCGAGGGGCCGCTCGCGACGACCGCGCTGGGCGAGGTCTTCGTCGAGACGACGTCGGGGCTGTTGCTCGGCGCCTCACCGGACGGCAAGGAGACCCGACGCGTCTCGCTCCCCTCCCCGCGCGCCGCGCACGCCGAGGCGATAGGCGGCGTGGGGCCCGGACCGATCCTCGACGAGTCGGGGCGGCTCGCGTTCGTCCGGGGCTCGGGCGAGCTCGGCGTGCTCGAGGGCGACACGCTCACCATGGCGGATCGCCCCGCGTGCGCGGAGCCCGTCGGCCTCACCGCGTCGAGCGCCGGGCTCTTCGTGACCTGCGCCGATGGCGTCGTCGTGGCCTATCGCTGAAGCTCGCGCGTCATCTCACACATCGTCGCTCGAAACCCGAGCCGCGCGAACAGCGCCTGCGCCCGCGTGTTCTTGGCGGCCGACACGAGCACCACCCGCGGCGCCCCACGCCCCTCCAGCCACGCCAGGGCCTCGTTCATCAGCCGCTCGCCCACGCCGCGACCACGAGCGAGCTCGTCGACGAAGACGTCGTGCAGATAGCCGCAGGGGCCGCGCAGCTCCTTCCAGCTCATCGGCTCGAGGCTGGCGTAGGCATAGCCAACCACCGCGCCGTCGAGGTCCGCCACGAGCACGGTCGCACCGGGCGAATCGAGCTGGCCCACGAGGAACGTCGCGTACCCCTCTTCGGGGTGCTCCACGGCGAGGAAGCGCGCCGGATCCCACTCGTGGTGCTGGCGCATCAGCGCCCCGCCGTAGCGCCCCAGCGCCTCGCGGTCGTCCGCCACGGCGGCGCGGATCACGAGCTCTCCCTTCAGCACTCGATCACGTTGACCGCGAGCCCTCCGCGCGCGGTCTCCTTGTACTTGGTCGACATGTCGGCGCCCGTGCGGCGCATGGTCGCGATCACCTTGTCGAGCGACACGTGGTGCTTGCCGTCGCCGGAGAGCGCGATGCGCGCGGCGTTGATCGCCTTGACGGCGCCCATCGCGTTTCGCTCGATGCAGGGCACCTGCACGAGCCCGCCGATCGGATCGCAGGTGAGCCCGAGGTTGTGTTCCATGCCGATCTCGGCGGCGTTCTCGACCTGCTCGGGCGTGCCGCCCATCGCCTCGGCGAGCCCGGCCGCCGCCATCGAGCACGCGACGCCGACCTCACCCTGGCAGCCGACCTCGGCGCCCGAGATCGAAGCGTTACGTTTGTAAAGTATCCCGATCGCGCCCGCGGTCAGCAAGAACCTCACGACGCCGTCGTCGTCGGCGCCCGGACACACGCGGGTGAAGTAGTGCATCACCGCCGGGATGATGCCCGCCGCGCCGTTGGTGGGCGCCGTGACGACGCGCCCGCCCGCCGCGTTCTCCTCGTTGACCGCGAGCGCCCACAGGTTGACCCAGTCGAGCGCGGCGAGCGGGTCGCGCTCCGCGCGCGGATCACCCTTGAGCCTGCGGAACATCGTCGCGGCGCGGCGTCGGACGCGGAGGCCCCCGGGCAGGATCCCCTCGCGTTCACACCCGCGCTGCACGCACGCCTGCATCACGCTCCAGAGGTTCAGCAGGCGCGCGCGCACGTCGCCCTCGGACCGCCAAGCGCGCTCGTTCACGAGCATCAGCGCGCTGATGGAGAGGCCGCTCTCGACGGCGCGCGCGAGCAGCTCGGCCCCGGAGCCGAACGGGTGCGGCACGTCGACGT
Source organism: Myxococcota bacterium (assembly GCA_963169165.1). Lineage (GTDB taxonomy): Bacteria > Myxococcota_A > Polyangia > Polyangiales > Polyangiaceae > JADLFU01. The sequence goes on from CAUJFL010000075.1 coordinate 11,734, forward strand.
CGACGGTCGCGCCGAGCGGCGCGTCGACCTCTGACTCGGCCACCACGAAGCCTCCGCCCACGGAGTACATCACGCGCTCGGACAGCGTCACCCCCTCGGCGTCGAGCGCGCAGAAGCGGAGACCGTTGGGGTGCGCCGGGAGCGACTGGCGCTTGTGGAACAGGAGATCGGTCGTCGGAGCGAGCACGACCTCTCGCTGACCGAGCAGCGAGAGCGGCCTGCCGCCGCGGCCCGCGTCGACGCGAGCGCGCGCGGAGTCGCCGTCGACCGTGTCGGGCGCCTCGCCCATGAGCCCCAGCACCACGGCCAGATCGCTGCCGTGCCCGCGCCCTGTCGCGCCGAGCGAGCCGAAGAGCTCGACGCGCACCCGCGCGACCCGCGAGAGCGCGCCGGTGGCGGCGAGGCCCTCGACGAAGCGCCTGGCCGCGCGCATCGGCCCCACGGTGTGGGAGCTCGACGGGCCGATGCCGATCGAGAACATGTCGAACACGCTGAGCGCCACGGCGCGCGACTCTACGTGATCGCGAGGACGGCGGACGACTACTCGGCGGCGTCGATGGAGACCTGCTCGACCGCGGCCTTGCGAGGGCGCCCGCGCTTCTTGGGGGCCACGGCGCGAGGCGGGGCGGCCAGCGCGTCGAGCTTGAGCGAGAGCTCGGGCGAGCCCTCGGCGTAGACCCGCGCGTACGCGACCGCCCTCCGGCAGACGCGCCGGAGCTCGTCGCGTCGCTCGGCGGCGGTGACGCGGGCCGCCTGCGCGCGGGCGTCGGCCGCGGCGACGTCAGCGTCGGCCGCGGCGAGCGCCGCGAGGGCCCGGGTGAGCACCTCGCGATCGACGTCGGGGAACTTGACCTCGGCGAGGTCAGAATCGAACAACTGCAACAGCGCGCGCGCGTCCTGATCGGTCATGAACCTGAACATACGATCAGTGCGCGCCGGCGCGCAAGCCCGTCGACGCGCCGGGCGTCGTCAGCGTGCCAAGTCAATCATCAGCGTCGCCAACGATGACTTTGCAAGTCGTCAAGGCGTGTACCAGATGGGAGAGGTCCACGCGCGCTCCTGCTGCGCGCGCTTCACCGAGGGATCGTCGCACGCCGCGGGGCGCCCGCCCTCGGGGAGGCGGTTGCACAGCCAGGTGCTCCACCGACAAGTCGGCACCTCGAGCACGCGCGCGTAGTAGAAGGCGTGCGCCGACGGGTCGAACTCGGGATCGACGAACACCGCGGTGAGCGCGTCGCTGCCGCCGTCGCCTGGGCGACAGGTCGACGTGTCGAGTCCGAGCCCGGCCGAGGCGTCGCCCGCCACGTCGAAGACGCGCTGCTCGGCCTTGCCGTCCTTCACCCAGCCCTTGACGATCTGCACGCGCTGCAGCCTGGCGCCGGGCTTGTCGGCGGGGCCGGGATCGCGCAGCGCCGAGACGACGAACGCGGGGCCGCCGCTGCTCGCGCCGGGCGCAGGCAGGGTGCCGCCCATCGGGACGCCGCCGGCGTACGCCTTCTCGACGAGCCTGGGATCGTCGGCGAGCGACGCGTCGTAGCCCCACCCTCCGAAGAAGCGCACCGTGATGCGCGGGCCGCTCGTGCCAAACACCTCGCGGCGGCGGAGCGCGTCGAACAGGCTCGCGCGGGTGTTCTGCTCGGCCCACACGCCCGCGATGCCGCCGGGATCGTACGCGATGCCTCCCGAGGTGAGCACGCCGGGGCCGAGCTGCTTGTCGGGGGTGTCGTCGTCGGTCCCGCGGTGTCCCTGGAACGTGTCCTCGTCGACCGCGCCGGGCGTGCCGTTGTGGGTGTCGGTGCCCGCGATGACGCCGAGCTGGAGCGGGTTGACCCCGATGCGCTCGCGCTCCTTCAACCCCTCGAGCAGCGCGCCGCGCAAGAAGTCGCGCACCGAGTAGCAGCCGGTGTTGGCGACCCCGCCGACGTGCGTGGTGGTGGTGGCGCAGTCTTGCGGACCCGTCCGGTCGTGCTTCTCGAAATCGCACTGCTCGTCGGGCGCCCCGAGCACGCCGGAGAGGCCGTTGCGGCACTCGGAGTCGCCCTTGTGCTGGAACACTTCCATCAGCGGCTCCATCGCCCCTCTCAGCGCGGCGAGCTCGGGCTCGGACTCGCCCGCGGGGTACTCGACCGCGAACATCTTGCCGTTGCTCTCGTTTGGATTGTGAGGAATGGCCAGCACGTCGCAGCCCGGGGTCCGCTCGACGCACGCCGATCGCAGCTCGCGCCAGAAGTCCCAGAGCTTGGGGCGCTCGAGGAAGGTGATCGGCTGGGGCGCCTCGCTCGTGCGAAAGATCACGTTGCGGTGCATCGTGCTGCCGCCGATGACGCCGGTGTACTCGTACGCGAGGAAGCTGGTGAACGAGCAGGCGTCGCTGCGATCGTAGGCCTCCTCGGCGGCGGCCTTCGTGTCGGCCCAGACGGGGGCGACGCCGTCGATGCACGCCTGGCCCGTGTCGCCGCAGATGTCGTCGAAGCGCTGGCGGTTGCCGATCGCGAGCTTCAGGCCGAAGGCGCTGACCGAGTCGTAAGGGTCTCCGCGGAACTTCTGGCAGGTCGCCGAGTCGTAGGCGCTCGAGCCCGGCGTCGTGCACGCCTCGACCTCGGCGAGGAACTCGGAGTGATCGGTGACCGCGACGAAATCGAGCGGCCGCGCGAGCCGCGCGGTCCGCGTGCCCGCGCCTGACGGCAGCGTGACCTCTGCGCCGCGAGCGAACGCGTAGGCTTGCCGCGGGGTCACGCGCACGCCGAACGCGTTCGCGTCGAACGACTGCGACGTGTGGACGTGGAGATCGCCGAAGTAGACGTTTTTTTGTGGGTTGAAATGCCCACACGGGGGCCGCTCGTCGTCGCGCAGGACTCGCCCGGCGGCGGCGGGGGGAGGATCGTCGCCGCCGCCGCAGCTCGCGGCGAGGAGCAAGAGGAGCGCGCGGGGTCTTGGCTTCATCGGGTCCCGAGCGCGAGGGCTCGCTCGATGGTGATCGCACACCCTGCGGCGCCGACCAAGATCGAACCCCAGCGCACCCACCGATCCCGTCGCTCGCCGAGCGCCCTCAGCGAGAAGAAGAGCGCGAGCGCGAACGCGAGCTGCGCCGCCTCGATGCCGGCGTGAAACGCGAGGATCGACGCGACGAGCCGGTCGCGCGGCAGCCCCGCCTCGAGCAGCCCGGCGCCGAAGCCGAGCCCGTGCAAGAGCCCGAGCGGCGCGACCGCCGCTGCGGGGCTTCGCGCGAGCCACGAGCGCTCACCGGCCACGGCCATCGCGACGATGCTGAGCGCGATGCACGCCTCGACCGGCGGCTGCGGCACGCTCACCCAGCCCGCGGCGAGCAGGCCGAGCGACGCCATGTGCGCGACCGAGAACGTGGTCACCGAGAGGGCGAGCGCGCGGAGCCCGCGGCAACACGCGACCAGCATCGCGAGGAAGAGCAGGTGATCATGGCCGCGCGCGAGGTGCTCGACGCCCGCTCGCGCGAACCGCCACGGCGACGACGGGCGGGGATCGCCGCCCCCCCGCAGCGGCACCTCGAACGGCTCACCGGCCGAGAGCGCGCGGAACGCCTCGCCGCCGTCGCGGTAGGTCACCCGCACGAAGACCTCGCCCTCGGCGTGGGCGGTCAGCGTCGCCTTCGCGAGCCCGCCGGGGCCGCAGCGCAGCAGGGCGCCCTCACGCGCGCACGACGTCGACGCGATCGAGATCGCGGACGGCTCGCTCTCGGCGATCGAGAAGACCCCCGCCGCGTGCTCGTCGAGCCGCACGACCGCGGCCTGGAACCCGTGCGCGTGCGCCGTCGACGTCGTGAGCCACACGCACGCGAGCGCCGCGAGGGCCACGGGGATCAAGGGCGGACCTCGATGACGTAGCGCGCTCTCAGGCGCAGGAGCGCGTCTCGGCGCGCGGCCTCGGCGTCCGGCGCGCTCGGCGCGGGCTCGTCGCGGGTGTCGCGCTCGACCACGCGCGCCAAGTGCAGCCCCGCGGCGCCCACGATCGGGCCGCGCCACGCCGCGTCCGGCGCGGCGAACAGCTCGTCCGCAGCCTGCGGACCGAGCAGCGTCGCCAGCTCGGCGCGCGTGCGAGCGCGCAGCCTGTTGCCGTGCGGAAAGGGGTCTCCGAGCGCCGCCGGGTCCCTCCCCGCCACGACCTCGTCGAGCGCCCGCCGCGCGTCAGACTCGGCGTTCGCCCGCGCGCTCGAGAAGAAGACGTGCTCGACGGTCAGGCGCTCGACCGACACGACGCGCGGCGGCGCGTGCGCCTCGAGGCGGCTCGTTTGATCGAGGATCTGGTCCATCTTCTGCACGAGGCGCCGCCGCACGATCACGTCGCCCCGCGCGAGCCCGAGCCGCTCCGCCTCGCGCACGCGCACCTCGTCGTCGATGAAGCGCTCGACCTGCTCTTCACGCTCGCGCGCGGTCGGGGCGCGGCCCACGCGCCGCTCGAGGTCCAGCTCGATCCCGCGACGAACGGCCGCGTCGACGACGACGCGCCTCGGGTCCGGCGGCGAGAGGGCGCGGTCGACCGCGAAGAAGCAGGCGCCGAGCACGAGCATCCACGTGAGCGGCTCGCGGAGCGCGGCGCGCAGCCGAGCGGTCAATCCCATGGCGGATCGCTCATGCGGGCGCGCGCGTCGCCGGTCAATGCAGCCGCGCGTCTGCTCCCTCGAACGCCACGACGGCCCCGTCGAGCGTGCGCAGCGCGACGATCTGCGAGGCGTCGACGCGCGACGCGACGTGCTGCGACGAGGTCGCGAGCACCCACTGCACGCGCGGCAGCGCGGTCACGAGCCGGTCGGGCAGCCCGGCGGCGACGACAGGGGGCAGGTGCGCGTCGGCGTCGTCGACGAGCACGATGCCCTCGGCCTCACGCGGGTCTCTCGCCGGGTACGCCGCGGAGAGCGCGCGCACGGTGAGGGCACCGAACGCGACCAGGTGACGAGCGCTCGTCGGGAGCTCGTCGAACGTCCGCCGAGCGCCGGCGAACTCGAAGATGGGCTCGAGCGAGCGCGGATCCACCCCCAGGTACGAGCTCTCGAGCGGCGCGAGCAGCGTGTCGACGACCGCTCGAAGCGCCGCGTCGAACCTACCAAAGCTGACATTCCCCGGGGCGAGCGCCGCCGCGACGCCCGCGTACGAGAGCGCCTGCTTCGTGTCGCGCGAGAGCTCCGCGCGCGCCGCGTCGTCGAACGAGCACGCCGCGCGTGGATCGTGGCGGAGCACCGTCTGCCCGGGGGCGATGGCCACCGCGCGCGCCTTCGAGAACCACCGCAGCGGCGAGAAGGCGACGAGCGCGAACCCGCCCAGCTCGGTCAGCCTGTCGAAGTGCGCCTGCTCGCGGCGCCTCACCAGCGCGCGGGCCTCGGGCTCACCGAGGTCGGCCATCGGCGACGCGACGCGGAGCGCGTGCGGGCGCACGGGCTCGTCGTCGCCGAGCGCGTAGTCGCAGACGGCGAAGGGGCGCGCGCCGCGGTCCGCCCTCGCCGGGCACGCGACGGCGTATCCGGGGCGGGTCGAGCTGATGGCGGAGAGGAGCGTGGTCTTGCCGACGCCGCCGCCGCCGAGCACCACGACCACGCCCCTCGGCGCGCCGCGCTCATCGGCGAAGGACAGCGTGAGGTCCTCGAACGGCCCGAGCCCGACGAGCCGCGCGGCGAGCAGCCTCACGCGCGCCCCGCGACGGCGAGGCGGCGCGCTCGCCGGAGAGGAAACGGGGGACACGTGGCCCATGATTTCGCGCACGCCATGTCGGCGCAGCCTACCCGGTGCGCGCGCGCCGATCGACCCGGAGCCTCGCTCGGTGTACGCTCGCGCGATGCGTAGCGCTCTTCCCCTCTTGTGTGTCGGAATGTGGGCTTGCGGGGGCGCGTCGAGCGACGATCTCGTGCTGCCCCCGGGTGGCGGCGACACGGCCGGCGCGGGAGGCGGCGTCGCGGGCGCGGCAGGCGCGGGCGCGAAGGCTGGCGCGGCGGGCGCGGGCGCGAAGGCGGGCGCGGGCGCGAAGGCGGGCGCGGCGGGTTCGAGCGGGGGCGCGGGCGGCGCCAACCCCACGGCGGGCGCGGCGGGACAGGCGGGCGCGAAGGCCGGCGGCGCAGGCAGCGGAGGCGCCGCGCAGGCAGGCGCGGCCCAGGGCGGCGCGGGTCAAGGCAACGGCGGCGCGAAGGCTGGCGCCGCTGGGCAGGGCGGCGTGTCGGGCACGGCGGGGCAAGCGGGCGCGGCGGGGCAAGCGGGCGCCGGAGGCCAGTCCGGACAGGCAGGCTCGTCAGGGCAATCCGGCGCGTCAGGACAGTCCGGCGCGTCAGGACAATCCGGGCAAGCCGGCTCGTCAGGACAATCAGGACAGGCTGGCACCTCGGGGCAGGCCGGACAGGCGGGCGCCGCGGGGCAAGGAGGCGCAGGTCAGGCGGGCGCGTCGGGACAGGCGGGCGCCGGAGGCAGCCCCCAGCCAGAGTGCGGAAACGGCAAGGCCGAGCCGGGAGAACAGTGTGACGACGGCGACAAGGACGACAAGGACGGCTGTCGCAACGACTGCACGGTCGACTGCGCGAGCTTCCCTGGCGGCAAGATGGATCCGACCACCTTTCACTGTTACTGGGTCCACGAGGGTTGGCTCGCGGACGCGAAATGGTCCACCGCCGTCAAGACTTGCAAGGACGACGGCGGACACCTCGTCATCATCGACTCGGCCGTGGAGAACGGCTTCGTCAACGTCGTGCACGGCGGCTCGCACTGGCTCGGCGCCACCGACGGCCGCGACGTCAAGACCTCGGGCACGGGCACGTACACCTGGGTCGACGGCAAGCCGCTCGCCTACTCGAACTGGGCACCAAACGAACCTAACGCCGCTGGAGCCTACTGCGGACTCGACAAATGCTACGAGCACTGCGCCCTGCAGGCGAGCAGCGGCAAGTGGGACGATCGCCGCTGCGATCTCGAGCAGGACTACGTCTGCGAGTGGGAGCCGCCGGGCTACTGACGCGGGGCCGCGACCGCCACCGGCGTCGCCGCTCCCTCGAAGGTCTGGCCGCCGACGTCGACGTAGATCGAGCCGCCCGAGACCGACACGTCCCAGCGCTGATGGCGGTCGAGGCGGGCCGCCAGCGCGTCGAGCAGCTCGACGTCGAGCGAGATCAACGCGAGGTGCTCGGCGCGGTGGACGCGCTCGGTGACGACGTCCTCCGCGAGGCGTGAGACGCCCTTCCATCCATAGACGACGACGCGCGCGCACGCCTTCGAGGCCCGGTGCAGCCGCGCCGCCGTGGGCGAGCCCACCTCGATCCACGCGAGCAGGCGGCCGGTGAGATCGCGCTGGAAGAGCGCTGGCTCGTCGCCCTCGGACAGCCCTCCCCGCGAGAAGTCGACGCCGTCCGCGTGCTCGAGCGCGCGAGCGAGCACGCGCGCGACGAGGTAACGCGGCGACTCGGACGGGTGCTGCGCGGTGCGGAGCTCTAGCGCCTCGTAGACGCCTCGGTCAGCGTCGGAGAGCTGCACGTCGAAGCGCCTGACGGTGGCGGCCGCGGACATTCGCCCACCCTACCCGAGCCGCGAGCCGGATGAAGCTCCGTTCACGTCCCGGTCCCCCATGGTAGACGAGCGTGCCCCCGGCCATGCTCGAACTGTTCAGCCCCTCGTCGCTCGGCATCCTCGTCAGCCTCACCGCGCTCGAGATCGTGCTCGGGATCGACAACGTCATCTTCCTCTCGATCCTCGTCGCCAAGGTACCGCGCCCGCGGCAGGCGCTCGCGCGGCGCCTCGGCCTCGCGCTCGCGCTGCTGACCCGCGTCGCGCTCCTCCTGGCGCTCAGCTGGCTCACGGGGATGATCCGCCCGCTCTTCACGGTGCTCGGGCACGGCGTGAGCGCGCGAGATCTCGTGTTGATCGTGGGGGGCGGCTTCCTCGTCGCGAAGAGCACGTGGGAGATCTTCGGCGGGCTCGAGGGCGAGCACGACGCGACGAGCGACGAGGAGAAGTTGTCCCGACCGGGCGCGGGCGCCGCGTTCGCGTTCGTGCTCGTCCAGATCGCGGTGATGGACGTCGTGTTCTCGCTCGACTCGGTGATCACGGCGGTCGGGATGACCACGCGCGTGCCGGTGATGATCGCCGCGATGGTGTGCGCGATGTTCGTGATGCTCTTCTTCGCGGGGTGGATCGGCGATTTCGTCGAGCGCCACCCGAGCATGAAGATCCTCGCCCTGTCGTTCCTGATCCTCATCGGGACGATGCTCGTCGCCGAGGGCACCGGGACGCACGTGCCGAAGGCCTACGTCTACGTGTCGATGGCGTTCGCGACCGTGATGGAGTTCTTGAACCTCTGGCTGCGGCGACGCTCCGCGAGCGTGCGGGCGCTGCACCAGCGCGGCGGTCGCGAGGCAGACGACGCGACCGACACGACCACGCTGCAGGCTCAGCTGGCCGAGCGCGACCGCAAGATCGCCGAGCTCGAGGCCCGGCTCGCGGCGCGGGGTTGATTCAACGTAGGTTTCCGGGCCTCGAGGCGCGCGGGGTGAGGACCGAAGCGAACTCGAGGACCACGAGACCTACGTTCGACTCCGCTCAGCCCTCGGGCGACGGCGGCGCGGGCTCGCGCGGGGCCCAGACCGGGTCTTCGTCGAAGCTCGGGGCGCCGACGAGCGCCTCGTGCGGGCCGAACGTCGCCTTGTATCTGAGCGACATGCACTCACGGACCCAGTAGCCGAGGTAGACCCACGTGCGCCCTTCGTCCCGCGCGCGCAGCAGGTGCACGAGCACGTTGAGCGTCCCCAGCGAGCGGTCACGGAGCTCGGGATCGTGAAAGAAGTAGATCGCCGACAGCGCGCTCGGGGTCGCGTCCGAGAGCGCGACGCCGACGAGGACGTCGTCGAGCCAGTAGGAGATCTCGACGGCCGTCGGCGTGGGGAACGCGAAGACCTGGGAGTAGGTCGCGCCGTCGAGCGGTGATGGCTCCCAGCCCCGCGTGGCCTGCCGGGACGCGTGCCACTTGTCGTAGAGCGCGAGCCGGGCACGGTCCACGCGCGGCGGCCGGACCGACACCCGGAGGTCCTGGTTGCGCCGGAGCACGCGGCGGTGACGGCGGCGCAGCTCGAACGCGTCGGCGCGCATCCGCAGCGAGATGCACCCTTGGCACGTCGGGCACGCAGGCCGAAAGAACATCGGCCCGAAGCGGCGCACGCCGCGCGCGAGCAGCGTGTCCATCTCCTCGGGCGTGACGTCGAGCAGCACGCGGTTCTCGAGCTGGGCGGTCCGCTCGGCGACGTAGCTGCACGGTCTCGGCCGTTCGACCCAGCGCTGGAGCTCTCGCACGGCTATCGAAACAGCGGTGTGGCGCGCCCCGACGCGAGGCAGACCGCGGTGACCGTCCTCATCGCGGCGGACCGTACCACCGTCGGCCACCGCGCGCCCCGTCAGCCGCGCTCGAGCTCGGCGATCGCCGCGGCGAGCTCGGACAGCACCACGTGGGAGTAGCCCTGGGAGAGCGCCCGGAGCACCTCGCGGTAGTACCAGAGGCTCTCTTCACGCGGCGCGGTGAAGCGCGACCAGACGGCGGGGCCGACGGCGGGATCGGCCAGATCACGCGCGATCGACCGGGCGTTGTGGAGCTTGTCGCACGCGGACACGAGCTTGACCTCCGCCGGTTCGCCGACGAGGGCCGCGAGGTAGGCCTCCTTGCGCGGGCGCCACGGCGGCTTCGGCGTCTCGCGCGCGTCGGTGCACGCCGCCACGATCCGGGCGACGCGCGCGCCGAACGCCGCCTCGAGCTCGGCCTCGGTCACGCCCTGATCCTCGATCGAGTCGTGCAAGAGGCCCGCGATCATCTGCTCCTCGTCGCCGCCGTGTTCGCCGACGAGCGCCGCGACCGAGAAGAGGTGCGTGACGTAAGGGGCGCCGCTGCCCTTTCGCACCTGCGCGCGGTGCTTGTCGATGGCGAACTGCGCGGCTCGATCGAACGCGTGGGTCAGCATCTCACCAGTGTCGCGTCGCGCGCAGACGCCTGACAAGCGCGCGCTCGCCGCTTGTGTTTCGGGTCGAGGGCTGCTCGGCTGCGCGCCCGATGTCGACCTCGGATCCGGCCCCGGCGCCGCCCGCGCCCTTCCCGCGAGTGTTCAAGGTCGCGATCGCGATCGAGGTGCTCGAGCGGCTCGCGTTCTATGGCGTGTACATCAACCTGCAGGTGTACCTCGTCGAGACGGTGGGCCTCACCGTCGCGGCCGTCGGCTCGATGCTGGCGACGTTCGCGATCTTCCGGTCATGGCTGCCGGTCTTCGTCGGAGGCTTCGCCGACCGGATCGGCTTTCGCGCGAGCCTGCTCGTCGCGTTCACCGGCTACACGCTCGCGTACGGGCTCCTGTTCGCCGGTCCGACCGAGGCGCTCGCGTATGCGGCGATCCTCGGGATGGGGCTCGGGGGCGCGTTCATGAAGCCGGTCGTCACTGGCACCGTCCGCCGCTACTCGCCCGAGGGGCGACAGACGCAGGGCTTCGCCATCTTCTACGCGTCGGTCAACGCTGGCAGCGTCATCGGCAAGACGACCGTGTACGTTCTACGTCGCCTGCTGTCGCTGCGCACCAGCCTGCTGGTCGGCGTCGTCGGCAGCGCGCTCGCCCTGTTGACCACGGCGCTCCTGTTCTTCGAACCGAGAGACGACAGAGAGCCGGCGCGCCGCGAGCCCGAGCCGCTCTTCGCGGTGGTGACCGGCTACGGCGCGGCGCTCCGCAACGTCAAGCTGACCGCGTTCCTGGTCGCCGTCAGCGGCTACTATCTGCTGATCGAACAATTCTATCAGACCTTCCCGCTGTACTTCGCGCGGCTCGCGCCGAACCTGCCGCGCGAGCTGGTCAGCCTGGTGAACCCGCTCACGATCGCGGTCCTGCAGGTCGCGGTCGCGCGGGCGAGCAAGCGGCTCGATCCGCTGCTCGCGATGACGCTCGGCGTGCTGGTCGGCTCGATCAGCATGCTGGCGATGGGCGTCGTGCCGGGCCTGGGCGGCGCGGTCGCGTCGTTCTTCCTGTTCGGCGTCGCCGAGATGATCTTCTCGCCGAGGTTCTACGACTTCGTCGCGGCGTTCGCGCCGAAGGGAAAGGAGGGCCTGTACATGGGCCTCGCGCTCGCGCCCGCGGGGCTCGGCGGGTTCGTCGGCGGCAAGCTGTCGGGCGCGCTGATAGAGCGGTTCATGCCGAAGGGCGGCGCGATCGACGCCCTGTCGATCTGGGGCACCTACGCGGTCATCGGCGTCGGCTGCGCGCTCGTGCTGTTCGGGTACCGCGCGACGCTCGGGCGCGGCGACGCTACTTCGGGATCGGCTTGACGCGGACCTCGCGCAGGCGCGACTTCATCGCGTCGTAGGCCTCGCGCATCTGGGCGAACCCGGCCTTGTCGGTGCTGGCGAGGTCCTCCTTCTCGCCGGGGTCCTTCGCGAGATCGTACAGCGAGTACGCGACGCCCGACGAGACGTACAGCTTGCGGGTGCCGCGGTAGAACGCGCGCTTCTCGTCGTTGTTGGGGCCCGCGGGCATGTCGACGAGCACGTCGCGCGCGGCCGCGGGCGCGCCCATCACCTCGGGCAAGAGCGAGACGCCGCTGATGAAGTCGGTCGGCCCGCCATCGAACGCGGGGCGCACCCCGAAGAGGTCGAGGATCGTCGGCACGAGATCGATCGCGCTGCGACGCACGCTGATCTTCTGCGGCGCGGCGCCGGGGACGCGCACGATGAGCGGGACACGCACCAGCTCTTCCCACACCTCGAGGCCGTGGCGGATCATCTTGTGTTCGCCGAACGCCTCGCCGTGATCGCTCGTCACGATGACGGCCGTGTGCGCGCCCCACGGCTGCGCGTCGACGAAGTCGAGCAGGCGCCCGACCTCTCGATCGGTGAAGGCGACCTCGTGATCGTACTGCGCGCGCATGTCGCGACCGAAGTCGGGCACGCCCTGATGCCGGAGATAGTCCGAGTGAGGATCGAGGTAGTGGACCCAGGCGAAGAAGCGGCCCCCGGTCATCGCGGGATCGCTCAGGCGCTTGATCGCCGCGTCGGTGAGCTTGTCGCCGGTCGTGGTCGTGTCGTTGTCCTGCTGCGCGCCCATGCCCGGCGCGGCGCTCGAGTCGACGACGTCGAAGCCGCGCGCGAGGCCGCAGCACTTGTCGAAGTACCAGTGCGCCTGCACGCTCAGCGTCTTGATCGACGCCGCCTGCAGGCGCTCCTGCACCATGCGGTCCTGCTTCGGGAACGAGTTGAAGTGCGACCAACCGCGGTGCGTCTCCGACGGGTATTTCCCGCTCAGCATCGGCCCCACGCTCTTGCCGGTGTACGACGCGAGGCTCACGGCGTCCGAGAACACCGCGGCGCGCGCGGCGAGCCTGTCGAGGTTGGGCGACACGGGGCGCGGGTTGCCCGCGAAGCCGAGATCGGCGCGGAGCGTGTCGACCGTGATCAAGAGGACGTTGAGCTCCTTGGGCGCCGCGACGGCGGGCGTGGGAGGGACGGCGGGCGCGGGCGGAGGGGCCGGACGCTTCGCGTCGCTGCCCGAGCAGTCCTCGTCGAGCCCGTTCTCGGGCTCGTCGATCGCGGTGGGGAAGACCCGCGCGTCGTGATCGTTACAATCTCCACCTCCGAACGCGTGCTCGAAGACGTCCTTGTCGCGGTCGGTCAGGCGGCGCGCGAGCGTCAGCGACACCCGCGCGAGCGGCGCGCCACGCTCGACGCCCGAGGTCAGCGCCTGCGAGCGGTCGAGGGACGTCGAGGCCACGCGCACGCACACGAGCGGCGCGAGCGCGAGCGCGGCCGCGACGGGCCACGGCGCGCGGAGCGAGGGCCCGAGACACGCGAGCGACGCGATCAGCAAGAGGAGGCCAGGCGCGCGAAGATCGAGCTCTTGCCGCTTCAGCACGCCGAGCACCCCGAGCGCGCCCCCGTCGCCGCCCGGCGTGCCGTGGTACACGCCGTGCGCGATCACGGCCGCCGCGAGCGCGGTCGCCGCGACGGGAGCGAGCCAGCCCGGCGCGCGCGACAGGCGCCTCGCCAGCGGGCGCGCCAGCGCGGCGGTGCCCGCGACGAGCACGGCACCGAGCAGCGTGGCGGTCGCCGCGAGCTCTGCGCCCGTGACCTTCGCGCCCGCGTCGGCGCCGAGCGCCCCGCGCGCCGCGTGCGCCGTCGTCACGAGAAAGAGCGGCACCGCGAGCGCGCCCACCGTGAGCGTCGCGGAGAGCTCGCGGGACGGCTCGCGCAGCCGGTCGAGCAGGCCGCCGAGCGTCGGGGCCTCGCGAGGCGAGATCGCCAGGAGCGCGACGCCGCAGACGGCCGACACCGCGACCGCGATCGGCGCGTCGAGCCCGAGCGCGACCCAGAACGCGTCGCCGAACGACAGCCTCGACGTCGCGCCCTCGACGATCCACCGCGCGTCGAGCGCGGCCGCCGCGAGCCCACCGAGCGTGCCGCCGAGGAGCGAGAGCGCGGCGCGTGGGAGGAGCTGGCGCATACGGTCCCGCGCGCGTAGCCGGTCCGCGGCGCCGCGGGCAACTTTCGCGCGTCAGGCGCGCCGACCACGCCGACGCCGCGACCCGAGCGCCGCGATCGCCGCCAACCCGAGCGCCGCGCCGGACGCACGCGACCCGTTCGTGGAGAGCGCGCAGCCGGCGCAACCACCCTTTCCAGGGGGCGGCGCGGCGGGGGCGGTCGCGGGCGCGCCCACGTCCTTCGCGGGGACGTCCTTCGTGGGGACCGGCGCGACAGGCTCGGACGCGGAGACGAGGATGCACGCCGTGGCGTCGAGGCGCGCGACGCGCAGCACCTCGCGTACGGGCTCGGCCGGCTCGCTCGCGGGGCGCAGGTGGCGAGGCCTGGGGCCACCCTGACACCGCACGATCCCGGCGCTCGCGACGAACGCGTCCGCCGCCGCTTCTCGCGCGGTGTCCGTCTGCGAGTGGGCCCCGAGCCACGCGTCGAGCGCCGCCTTGGACGTCGCATAGAGCGCGCAGTCGCCTCCCCGCCTGCCCACCGTGACCCGGCGCCCCGGCGCGAGCACCGCGAGCTCCCGAATCGGCGCGCCGTTCGACCCTCCGCACGGGTACGCGAAGACGGCCCGATCGGGCGCGACCTCGAGGCCGTCGACGGAGAACTCGAAGCCGACCCGCTGCTGGTTCGCGGGCGGCGCGATGTCGGCGGACGCGACCGCTGGGACGAGGCACGAAGCCAACATCGCGACACGGATGGCGGAGCGCATGTACGAGATCCTATCGGGAAATCAGGCTGGTCGGCGCCTCGCGCGCGAATTCACCGGCGCGCGCGCGAGCGGGTGCGCGCGCTCATAGGCGCCGAGGATCGCGTCCATCGTCACGTGCGTGTAGCGCTGCGTCGTCGAGAGGCTCGCGTGACCCAGGATCTCCTGGATCGCGCGGAGATCGGCGCCGCCCTCGAGCAGGTGCGTCGCGCACGAGTGGCGGAGCGCGTGCGGGTGCAGATCGCCCCGCCCCGCCCCGAGCGCGCCCTGCCGCGCCACCATGCGCTGGATCGCGCGGACGCCGATCGGCCCGCCGCGCTTGCCGACGAACAGGCTGGCCCCGCCGCGCGCGAGCTCCTCGCGGCGGCGGAGCCACGCGCGCACCGCGGCGACGGCGGGCGGGCCGATCGGCACGATCCGCTCCTTGTCCCCCTTGCCCCGCACTCGCGCCTCGCCGTGAGCCAGCGACACGTCGCCCGGTGACAGCCCCGCGAGCTCGGAGACCCGGAGGCCGCCGCCATAGAGCAGCTCCAGGATCGCGCGATCACGCACGCCCTCCGCGTCGTCGCCGGGCGACTCGACGATCTCCTTCGCCTGGTCGACCGTGACGAACGTCGGCAGGCCGCGGCGCACCTTGGGAGTCTCGAGGTGCGCGGCGGGGCTGTCCGCGAGCTCGCCGCGACGCCGCAAGAACTTGAAGAACGAGCGCACGGCGGCGAGCTTGCGCGCGATGGTCACGGCCTGGACGCGGCGCGCGAGCTTGCCGAGATGAGCGCGCAAGAGCACCACGTCGACCTCGGCCGAGCGCGCGGTTGGTCCGAGGCGCTCGGCGACCAGCCGCGACAGCTCGTGCAGATCGCGGCGGTAGGCGGCGACCGTGTGGGGGGAGGCGCGGCGCTCGTGCTCGAGGGACACGAGGTACCGCTCGATGTCCTCCGCCAGCGTGGTCACGGCTCGACTGTGCCGCGCGGCGGCTCGGGCGCCAACTTCTCGGTTGTGTCCGGCTCGCGGCCCGCGTCGGATCTCGGGCGATGGACGAGGTCTACCGGAGGCTGCTGCGCTCGATCGGGGATCGCCCGCTGCCGCTCGCGCTCCTCGAGCTCGACGCCGTCGAGCGAAACGCGCGAGCGCTCGCCGCGCGCGCGAAGAGCGCGGGGAAGGCTCTGCGGATCGCGACGAAGTCCCTCCGCGTCCCCGCGCTCGTCCGCCACCTGCTCGCGCTCGAGCCGACGGTGTTTCGCGGGCTGATGGCGTTCACCGCGCGCGAGGCGCTGATGCTCCACGCCGAGGGGTTCGACGATCTGCTGATCGCGTACCCCTCGGTCG
>CAUJFL010000076.1 GCA_963169165.1 Myxococcota bacterium
TTCGGCGTATCTCTCGGTCATCGGGGCCCTCCGGGTTGTGTATCCTGTACCCACGTGGAATATGGCCCGGCGGGGCCCCGATACTTGTCAGGATTCGATCATATTTGTGCTGAAATTCGTTGTTTCGATCGATCTGCACCCATTTCCGATACCCATAGGTACGGTTGGCACCTCGATTCTGTTCTCCAAATTCGTACATAACACGTCGGAATGTCTGACGAATTCTTCCGTCTCAGCCGATCTGCTCCCATGCGGGAATGCCGCACGTCCGGATCTGAGGGGGCCCCCGGTCGGAGACGACCGGGGGCTACCCGACCGCCCCCGAGGCGCGCATCTTTCCACCAGGTGTCGCTCGACGGCGCGTGGCAGGACGTTTGCGACCTGACGCTGGAGCGCAGCCACCCCGTCGACCGCGAGGTCGGCAACTGGTACACGAGCCGCCACCCGCGATCACATTTTCTTGACAAGCTGACGGTGGCCCGCGCGACGCCCGACGGGCGCGTCACGCTGCTGAACCGCCGGTTGACAGTGCGCGACGGCGACGCGGTGCGAGTGGAGGAGCTCGCGAGCGCCGCCGGCCTCGTGAGCGTGCTCCGCGAGCGCTTTGGGCTGGTGCCGGAGCTGGCGGATTTTCATCACGCCGCCCTCGGCTGGTAGGCGCCGGAGAGAGCCCGGGCGCCTTCCCGCAGGAGGACGCTTGCGCCGAGCGCAGTGACTCGCGTACGGTCTGTCGAGCGACACCCCCGACACGTTCGAACAGGGAGGCACCATGACTCGTCTCGTCTCGTCTCGTCTCGTCTCGTCTCGTCTCGTCTCGTCTCGTCTCGTCTCGTCTCGTCTCGTCTCGTCTCGTCTCGTCTCGTCTCGTCTCGTCTCGTCTCGTCTCGTCTCTGCTCGCGCTCGGGGCGGTGATGTCGTCGACGCCCGCGCGTGGTGAGTGCACGTTGCCGCGGGCGCTCGTGCTGCCGGGCGCCATGGACCCGAAGCTGCGCTGCGAGCACGACGAGGACAACAACGGCCTCGACGACGAGATGGAGGAGCTGCTCGGCCGGTGCTTCGCGCCGCGGCTGCGGTTCGACAGCGCGGTGGGGCTCGAGGAGGCGCCGACCAAGACCTATTTCAACGCCCTCGCGACGTCACCGGAGGGGGAGGACGGCGGCGTCGACGTGACCTTGCACTACGGCCTCGCGTGGCCGAGGGACAACGGGTTCACGCAGATGAGCAACTCGCGCTGCTCCGAGGACGCCGCCACGCAGTGCACCGCCGTCGCGACGAACTGGCACCTCTGGAACGCCGCCCTCTACGCGGCCTGCCTCCCTGTGTACCGCAACACCTGCGCCATCGGCTGTCGCCTCGACAACGCGCACACGGGAGACTTCCAGTCGCTGTCGATAGAGGTGAAGGTCGTGCCCGGGGTCGACCGCTGGTTCGCCACCGTCGGGATGATGCAGGCGGGCACGCCGAAGGCCGGCAACGACGTGGTGGGCGCCCCGAACGGTGACCGGTGGGACTTGTTCTTGTCGCCGGGCAAGCACCACTTCTACCGCGGTCCGAGGGCCGATCGCACTTACCCCATCGATCTGACGCTGACGGGCAGCGGCAGCGTGCTCCATTTGCTCCAGGAACAGTTCGGCGTCGACACGCTCGACTGCGACGATCCGCACGACGGCGCCGGCCCCTCGCTGCAGATCACGGAGCTGCACCACGTCCCGGCGAACGGCGGCGCGGGCGACCGAGTGGGGGAGGGGTGGGCCAACCTCTGCAGCCGCGACGTCCGTCAGCTCCCCGGCGTGCCCGCGGTTCACTTGCCCGCGCCGACGACGTCGCTGCCAGGCTGCGACTACTTTCAGTCGAGCTTCTGCGACGGGCCGGTCGAGGTGGCGGGCGCGGCGACGACGATGTCGTACAGCCCGGGGATGTTCGACGACATCGACCACGACACCAAGCCCAACCACGTCGATCTCTGCCCCACGCTGGCGGGCTCGGGCGAGCTGCCGGACGACGACGGCGACGGCCTTCCCAACCAGTGTGACGCAGACCCAGGGCACGAGAACAAGTACGTGGGGCGCGGCGGCACGCGCGTCGACGGCGTGGCGGTGAAGGGCACGGTCGCGAAGGTGACGGCCGCGCGGCCGCTGGTCACGCCGCCCAGCTACCGCGGGGGCTACTCCGATTTCGACGGCGACAACGTCGCGGACGGCGCCGATCTCTGCCCCAGCCACGTCGGCGCCACGACCGACGTGAACGTGGACGGCGAGTGGACGGCCGCCGACTGGAACCGCTGGGCGCACTTGCTCAACCTGACCAGCGTCGATCCGGGGTTCGCGAAGGAGCTGACGCGGCAGACCGGTTACCTGCACCGCGGCAACGCGTGCGATCCCTACCCGGTGACGAAGACCCGCGCGTCGCGCGACGCGGGCGGGCTCGACCAGGGGCCGTCGCCGTTCTGTCGCGGGCAGATCGAGGTCGAGCTGGGCGCGAGCGAGATCCCCATCGAGACGGTGGCGACGGTCGGCACGAGCGCGAACGCGCAGCCGTCGGCGGCGCCGCGCGTGTTCGCGCACCGGGCGTATCGGTGTGACTGTGAGGGTGACGTTGGGTGCTTGGACAATCCATTCCACGCCTGCTTTCGCGGGCGGATGACGCGACCGCCGGGGGCGGCCGAGTGGGCAGGCTGGATGCCCACTCACAGCCCCGGTTGCGCCCTCGACTCCGAAAATCACTGTGCATCGACGCCCCTGGCGCTCACGCCCGGCGCGAGCAAGACGGTGCGCTCGCTGTGGGCGTGGCTCGACGAGCTGGAGTCCCGCCCCGCGCAGGTGCGCCCCGACTCCATCGTCGACGTGATGGACGGCGGCACGCCGGCGAGGGCGAGCGTCGACAGCTTCGCCATCCGCACGATGTTCGACGAGGGCGAGTCGTTGAAGTTCCCGCCCGGCGTCGGGCTGTTCTGGGACCAGCAGCGCTCGCTCTACGGCGAGCCCGACACCGGCGCCGACGGCAGCGCGCTGCACCTGAACCTGCTCGCCAGCGACGAGAACCGCCGCACGCGCTCGTCGGTCGCCGCCACGCTCGTGCAGCCGCACTCGGAGTTCACCCGCCAGATCGACACCGGCAACTGTCAACCCTTCACGAAGGGCACGTTCGCCCAGGTGATCGCGAAGGTGAAGCACCCCGACCCAATCGACGAGGTGACGTTCCCCGTCGAGGTCTTCACGCTCCCCGGCGGGCTCGACGCGGTGCGCCTGCGGTCGCCCACCGACAACGTGACGCGTGCAGTGGCGAGCGACGGTCTGCCCGACTGGATGGGCCAGCCAGGCGCGCTCGGCGCGCTGCCCTCCGACCCCGGGCCTGCCCCTGCGCCAGGCGGTGCCGGCTGGTCGCGGGCGCCGCGCGGTGTTCCCAACCTCGTCTGGGTAGAGATCGGCACGACCCAGGCGTCTCGCTGGGCCCTCGTCCGCCCGGTCACCGTCGGCCCCGAGACAGTGTCGTACTCGCTCGTGTTCGAGGGCGAGGCGCCGTTCGGCCTCTCGCGCGCGGCCCGTGTGGTCACCGATCAGCTGCGCGAGCGCGTGGTCGTCGTCGACCCCAGTGTCGGCCTCGTCGCGGCGTGGGACCAGGTGCGCAGCGCGTGGTCACGCCACGAGGTGCCGGCGGCCCGGCGAGAGAGGGCGGCGCTCGCGCTCGACGGCGCGACGCTGTTCGTCGCAGGCGGAGGCACCGACGAGTCGCTGTCACTCTCCGGCCTCACGCTCATCGACGTGTTCGACGGGACGGCGTCGACTCGGCCTGGGTTGCCCGCGCGGCGCGACGCGCTGTTGTCGCTCGCGGGAGACGATCACACGCTCGTGTTCGCGGGCGGACTCGACGCGGCCGGCCGCGCGCACGACGACGTCTGGACGCTCGACTTCGCGCGCCCGGCGGCGCTGCCGCTGAAGCTGGCGAGCGACACCGCGGGTGGGCGGCTGGTGGCGGGCGAGGCGCTGCTCGACGTGACGGTGAAGACGCCCCGCGTGCGCGTGATGGCGCTCGCCAACGGCCTGCCCGATCACCGCGAGCGAGGCGAGGGGGGCTGGCGCAGCCTCGACGTCGTCACCGCGCCCGCGTGCGCGGCGGACGACGAATTCGGCGGGACGCTGTGCGAACTCGCCGGCGCGACGCCGTGGTCGTCGCCCGGCCGCGTGAGCTGCGGCACCAGCGACGCCCCGCATGAGTGCGCAGGCGCTCCCGGCGACGTGCGAGCGAGGCGGCGGCTGGGGCGCGACGTCGTCGACGTCGACGTGACGGCCGAGACGGTGTGGTCGCTGCGCCGCCGGTCGGTCGAGCGTCGGCGCCTGGCGCGCGGGCTGGCCGACGTCTCCGTTGAGCGCGTCGAGCTCGACAGCGCGGCGCACGCGCTGTCGGCCTCCGACGAGGGGGTGATGATCGCCACCGATCGCGGGTTCTCTTTCCTCGCGCCTGGCGCCGCGCAGGC
Organism: Myxococcota bacterium; assembly: GCA_963169165.1. GTDB lineage: Bacteria > Myxococcota_A > Polyangia > Polyangiales > Polyangiaceae > JADLFU01. Next base: position 4,475 of record CAUJFL010000076.1, read on the forward strand.
GAGGTCCGTCGAGGTGTGTGGGCGCGGCGTGAGCGTCGCGCGGCTCTCGCCCGGGGTGTGGGTGGGCGCGACGACGCTCGGCGTGGCGGTGATAGGCGCCGCCGACGGCGCGCCGGTGGTGTGGGCGGAGGGCGCGCTGTCGCTGCGTGACGAGTCGGACGAAGACTCGCTCGAGCTGTCCAGCACGCCGCGCGGCGCCCGCTGCGCCCCCCGCCCGCCGCGCGGCTGCGGCGAGGAGCCGGGAGAGGTCGCGGTGGTCGCGCTCGGACCGAGCGAGTTCTTGCTGCGGCGGGCAGGTCGGGTGGCGCGTGTGCGCCGCGCGGAGGGTGGGTTCACAGTCATCGCCTGGGCGCGCGTGCCGCTCGGGCAGGGCCTGCGGTTCGACCCCATCGGCCGGCGGGCGTACAGTGATGGTCGGCACGGCGCGACAGTGCTCGACCTGCGCGGGCAGCAGCTCGAGGTGCGCCGCTCGGACATCGACCTCGGCGCCTGGGTGCGGCGACGTGACAGCGGCTGGCTGTCCGCCCGCGTGGAGGACGGCGCCGTGCGCGTCGCGGAGGTGGTGCGATGAAGGCGCTGCAAGTCGGCGCGCTCGCCTGCCTCGCGCTCGCCGGCGCGCTCGGCCCGCTCAGCTGTGACGGGGGCGACGAGGCGCCCGCAGCAGGGGGAGGGGGCGCGGCCGGCAAGGGCGGCGCCGCCGGCCGGGCGGGGGCCAAGGCGAAGGCCGGACAGGCCGGGGCGTACGCGCCCCTGCCGCCGTTGCCGTCACAGGATGGGTTCACCATCGCCGAGCCGTACCCGCTCGACTACGACTGTGGGCCGGGGTGCAAGAAGGTGTTCGATGTGTCGTACAAGCCGGCGGCCAACGGGCCGATGAGGGTGGACGCGAACGGCGCGGTCGACGGTGGCATGGGCCCGACGCCAGGGATCTTCTTCTCAGACGGCCGGGAGGGTTCTCCGACGTATGTGGTGGGTCACCTGGACGACTCCATGCTCCTCGGCGTCCCATCGCTCACACCGAAGTACGTGATTGGGCTGATGCAGCGGTACCCGCTCCCGGCCGATCCGACCCAGCAAGAGACGCTCTACGTCTGGGACCGCGCGACCCAGAAGGTCGTCCACATCCACCCCATGCCTGGCTTCCCGCAGCTCCCTCCCCCGGAGCCTCCGCTCGTGCCCGACTACCTCGCCGCCGCCGCGAACGACACCTACGCCCTCTACAACCTCGGCACGCGGCTGCTGCGCGTCACGCTCGCGACAGGCGAGATCAAGCACATCGGCACGGTCGAGTGCTTCCACGCGCAGCTCCTCGACGGCAAGTACATCTGCTCCGACGACCACCTCGGGCCGTTTCGGGCTATCGACGTCGAGACCGGCGAGGTCGAGGTGTTCGCGCCGAGCAGCGCGCTTCAGACCGAGGGGAGCTGCTCCCTCCAGGGCGATCAGTGCGCGTGGGTCGACTACCGCGACCCTCCGGGCAACACCTCTGTTCACTACAACCGTGTGGGCGGGGACATCTACCTGTTCGACCGCGTTCACAAGGTGCTTCGCCGCGTGACGTTCGATTCACCGTCGACGCCGCTGAGGAAGCTTCAGGTCGGGCTCGAGGGCAACCTCGTCACCTGGCTAGAGGCGGGCGACATCCAGCTCGCGGCGTCGGACCCTTCCCTGTGGCGAATGGACCGCGTGGTGCGACTGGACCTCGACAGCGGGACGCGCTGCTGGTTCGAGCGGAAGTACGTGGGCACCCGCGTCGTCTACCACCGTCGCCTCTGGGGCGCGCTCGGCGACGCTGACCGTCAAGGCGGAGCGCGCGTCGTGTCGTTCGACCTCGACAGCCCCGACATACCCTGGGTATGCGAGCCATCACCGCCTCCGGTGGTCATCGGAGGGAACGGAGGTTGACGTGACAGTGACGCCGCCCCACGTCCCCACGCCCGCACGCGCGGCGGACATCGACCTCGGCGCCTGGGCGCGGCGACGCGACAGCGGCTGGCTGTCCGCCCGCGTGGAGGACGGCGCCGTGCGCGTCGCGGAGGTGGTGCGATGAAGGCGCTGCAAGTCGGCGCGCTCGCCTGCCTCGCGCTCGGCCCGCTCAGCTGTGACGGGGGCGACGAGGCGCCCGCCTCTGGCTCGGGCGGTGCCGCGGGCAAGGGCGGCGCGGCCGACTAGTCGCAGACAGCCTCGGTGACGTCCGATCCAAGAGGCATCGTCTTCTTGCGAAAGGTGATGAGGGAGCAGAAGTTCTCTGCGCCGAAAACGTCGTCGAGGAGGTCTCGCACTCGGTGGACGTTCTCGTCGGAGATCTGCACGAAGCTGCTGCCCGTCTCGCTCAGTAGCTCCTTCGCCAAGTACAGCCGGTCGCGGAGGTACGTGAGGTACGAGTGGATCCCAAGCTCCCACGTATCACGGAAGGCTTTGATCATCTCGGGCTCTTGCGTGAGGTCCTCGTCCTTGCGATCGCGAACGTCGCGCTTGTTCGTGAATGGCTGGAAGTTGGAGCCGTAGGTGATCCCGTAGGGAGGGTCGATGAAAACCGTCTGCACTTGGCCCGCCATGCCTGCTGCTGCGCCATCGGCGGGGGGCTCTCACTCGACCGCGGCCGTCGCCGGCGCGACGGCTGCCGCGTGAGCTCGTACGGAGGGGCGAGCACGGGAGGAGCGACGCGGCGCGAGCGTGGCGCGCGACGACGAAGAGCGCG
>CAUJFL010000077.1 GCA_963169165.1 Myxococcota bacterium
GGCCCGGGCTGCCGCTCGTGTCCATCGCGGCGATCTCGAAGAGGGGCGCGACGGCCGATCCCGACGACAAGCCCGGGCTCGCCTCGCTCACCGCCGAGATGCTCGAGCAGGGCGCTGGCAAGCTCGACTCGCTGGCGTTCACGGCGGCCCTCGAGGAGCTCGGCGCGCGCTTCTCGTCGCGCGCGACTCGCGACGCGTCGATCGTCACGGCGCACGCGCTGTCCGATCGCTTCGAGGCGGTGACCGCGCTGCTGTGCGACGCGCTCGCGCGTCCGAGGCACACACCGCCCGATTTCTCTCGGACGCACGCGCTGTTCGTCAACGACGTGCGCGCGCGCGGCGACGATCCTGGTCGGGTCGCGGCGCTGGTCACCGACGCCGCGCTCTTCGGCGCGAGCTCGCCGCGGGGTCGACCGATCGAGGGCACGGTCGAGACGGCGAAGCGCCTGACGCGCGCGGACGTGTCGGCGGCGCACCGCGCGACGTGGGCGCCCGAGCAGGTCACGTTCGTCGTGGTCGGAGACGTGACCAAGCAGTCCGTGACCTCGGCGCTGTCTCGCGGCCTGGAGGGGTGGAAGCCCGCTCGCGCAGGCGTCGAGTCGAGGCGCGCCGCGCCCGCGTCGCCGCCGAAGCCTCCGCGCGTCGTCGCGGTCGATCGCGAGGACGCGCCGCAGGTCGTGATGACGGTCGCGCGTCGATCCCTCGGCCCCACCGACGAGCGGCGCGCGGCGTTCGAGCTGGTCGCGCTCGTGCTCGGCGGCAGCTTCACGTCGCGCCTGAACCAGAACCTCCGAGAAGATCACGGCTGGACGTACGGCGCGCGGGCGGCGCTCGCCGTGCGCCGCGACGGAGGCGTGTTCGTCGCGCGCGCGGCCATCCGCGCGGACGCGCTCGGCGACGCGCTGAAGGAGACGCGCCGCGAGCTCGCGTCGATGGCGGAGGGCGGCCCGACCGACGCCGAGCTCGACAAGGCGAAGGCGCTGTCGCGCGCGGAGCTGGTCGACACGCTCGGCGCCCGGGCGCAGACGCTCTCCGCCCTCGTCGGCCTCGTCACGCTGGGGCTCCCCGAGGACACCCTCGGTCGAGACCTCGCGAGGCAGGGCGAGGCCAGCCGCGACTCGCTGCGCGCGCTCGCGCGGGAGGTCTCGGATGACGACGCGACGTTCGTGCTGGTCGGTCCGTCCAAGGCGATCGACGCCGCGGTCCTCGCCAACGGGCTCGGCCCCGTCGAGCGTCGCGACGCGGACGGGCGCCCGGTCACGAAGCGCTGATCGGCCGCACCATCCGCGCGAGCGCGCCCGCGAGCGCACCGCGCGCGACGATCCGTGGTCCCGCGTCGGTCGCGGCGGTCAGGCCTACACCGCTCGCGATGAGCGCGACCGCGAGCGCGAGCGCCGGCGTCGAACGCCGCGCGAGCCTGGGACCGAGCGAGAAGCCGAGCGCCATCGAGGCGACGACGGCGGCGTGATCGAGCCGCGCGGTCGCGAGGAGATCGGCGCGCGCCAGCGCGGTCGCCCACACGATCGCGAAGACGGCCAGCGCCGCGATCCGCGTGGGGACGTCTCCTCGCTCGACGAGCCGCGCGAGCCTGGCGCCGAGCCACAGCGCGCCGGCGCCGACTCCGAGCGCGAGCGCTGCGAACGTGGTGCCGCCGAGCGCCCGATGGTGAGTGTTGGCCTTCAGCAGCGCCCCGAGCACGGCCAGCACGGGCAGCGCGAGCAGCGACGCCGAGGTCACGAGCGCGGCGACGCGCGTGACGCCTCGGCCGTCGAGCCCGTCGCGCACCTTCGCGAACGCGAGCGACGCGCCGACGGCCGGCACCGCGACGAGGCCGGCGACCCCCAGCTTGACGCCCACGCCGCCGTGAGAGGCCGCGCCCGCGGCCGCGGCGAGCAAGAGGCCTGGGAGCACCGCGAACGACATGCCCGCGTCCTACCGCACGAGGCGGGCACCGCGCGACTTTCTCGTCACTGCAGCCCGAGCCACAGCGCCGAGAGCAGCGGATCGCGGGCGCTCTTCGCCCCCGTGGTCAGGTGACCCTCGTTGATGGTCCACACGATCGCGCCGCCGAGCCCCTTCACCTTCACGTAGGCGGTCTGCGCTGCGATCGCCTGCTCCTCGAGGTACGAGATGTACGTGCAGCCGAGCGGCCCCGTCGGCGCGGCGAAGCTCAGGTAGGCGGCGCTCGCGACTGCGTCCCAGCTCTTGGTCCCGCCCGCGTACACGCCGCCCACCAGCGCGCGGTACGAGAGCTGGTTGTCGTCTCCCGACGCGGTGGCGCCCCCGAGCGCCTGCCCAGGGCCCGTGACCGGGCTCGTGTAGCAGAGCCCGTAGAAGCCGGCGCCGATGCCGAGCTTGGCGGCCGGGACGCCCGCCGCGAGGAACGCGTCGACGCTCGACGAGATCGACATCGGCGTCGCCGACGTCTCGCCGTCGAGCGGAGAGTGATGCCAGCTCTTCCACCCGGAGTAGGCCCCCGCCATCGAGTAGGTCATCAGGTTCACCTGATCGAGCGTCGCCGAGACCGACGCCCACCTGGCGTCCACCGTCTCGAAGTTGACGTTGATGCCGCCGAGCGGCACCGTCAGCACGGCCTCGGGCCACGCGGCGCGCAGCGCCTTGGCGAGCGCGTCGAAATCGTCGAGCTCACCAGCCGGGAGCGGCTCCCAGTCGAGATCGAGGCCGTCGAAAGCGTGAGCCTTCGCGAAGGTGACGAGGCTCTGCACGAGCGTCGCGCGCACCGATGACTTGGCAGCGGCCGCGAACCCGTCGTGCGCTCCCGCGCCTCCCACCATCAGGATGGCCTTCCTGCCAGCGGCGTGCGCGCGGTCCGCGAGATCCTTGGCGAACAAGGGGCCCGACTGTGGTGTCTGGTAGAACGAGGCGTCGAGCGAGCCATCGGCCTTGGGCAACACCGCCCCGACCGCGAGGTGGCTCATCAGGTCGAAGCGCACATCGGTCGCTGGCAGGTCGCCCTGCTGGTAGCCAGGATAGTAGCCCATCAGCCAGCGCCCGGCTGGCGCTCCGCCCGCGCCAGCCTGACCTGCTTGTGCGCTGCCCGCCGGACCTGCTTGAGCGCTGCCCGCCAGACCAGCGTGCGCGCTGCCCGCCTGACCTGCAAGTGCCCAGCCCGCCAGACCTGCATGTGCGCTG
>CAUJFL010000078.1 GCA_963169165.1 Myxococcota bacterium
CGGCTCGCGACCGCGCTGCTCGACGGCGCCACCGCGCTCGCCGCGACCTCGTGCTTCGAGCTGGCGTTGTCGACGCTCGAAGAGGCGCGCGCGCTCCTCCCGGCCGAAGATCCGCGCCCGGCGCTCTTGCTCGCCGAGATCCACGCGCGCCGCGGCGATTTTCGGCAGGTGATCGCCGCGCTCGGGCACCCGGGGCTGGCGAGCAGCGACGAGCACGCGCCGCGCCGCTCGCTGCTCGCGGGTCAGGCCCACGGCGCCGTGGGAGAGCACGATCGCGCGCTCGCGCTGCTCGGCGACGCCGAGGCGCTCGCGCCCCACGATCCCGCCATCGCCCTCGAGGCGTGGAAGCTCCGCGGCCTCGTCAACTTCTTCGGGCGGCGCTTCGAGCAGGCCGCGATCGCGTCCGAGCGCGCGGTGTCGCTCGCGCGGGCGGCCGGGGCCCTCTACGAGATCGCGATCAACCTTCACAACGTGGGCGACGCGCGCCTGCGCCTGGGTGACCGCGCCCACGCATACGCCGCGTTTCGCCAGTCGCTCGCGGCGGCCGAGCAGTCGGGGGCCGAGCGCCTCGCCGAGCACGACCGAGCGTTCCTGGGCTACCTCGACGCGCTGCAGGGCATCCCTGGCGGAGAGGCGCAGGTCCGCGCCGCCATCGAGTACGCCGAGGCCCGAGGCTACGCCTGGGACGTCGTCAACGCGCGGTACCTGCTCGGCCTGCTGCTGCTCCACCTCGGGCTCGTCTCAGCCGCCGCCGCCGAGCTGACCCGCGCGCGCGACCGCTCGCAGAGCATCGGCAACCGGATGCTCGAAGAAGACTGTCAACACGCGCTCGAGCACCTCGACGTCGCGTGACGCTTCACGAGAGGCGCCGGGCGATCTCGCGCACTTCGGCGAGGCCGTTCACCCCGCCAAAGTAGAGCGGGACGTAGACCTTGGGCGACGAGAGGTGCTTGCCGAGCTTGGCGAGCGCCTCGGCCTGGATCGTCTCGCGCAGCGCCCTCCTCGCGCCCGCCGCGACCGCGACCCCGCCGCGTGTGCGCTCGTCGAGCGCGCGCGGGGCCAGCAGCGAGGCGCGCTCGGGGGCCGAGAACAGCGGCGGGATCATGCCGTTGACCACGACGTTGGAGACGTGCAGCCCGAGCTCGCCGGTCATCGCCTCTGACAGCTCGAGCGTCTCGTTGACCGGCATGTCCTCGGGCAGGGTCACGATCACCACGCCGGTCTGCCGCTCGTCACGGAACATCTCCCAGGCCCGCTCGGCGTCGCGCCGCAGGATGCCCGGGGGCACGACGTCGACGATGACCTTCGGGACCCGCAGCATGTCGAGGCCGTGGCCGGTCGCGGGCGCGTCGACGATCACCGCGTCGAACGGCGGGGTGCCGTCGGGGCTCGGCTCGACCGCGTGGAACCACGCCTTGCCCAGCATCGCCCACTCGTACAGGCCCGGGGTCGCGCGAAAGAACGAGCGCACGTAGCGGTTGTCGAAGACCGCGCGCGACACCGTGCGCGATTTCAGGATCATCTGGCCGTACTCTTCCATCGCGCGGCCAGGGTCGATGTTGGTGGCCCAGACGTTCTCGGCGACGAGGGTCACGTCGTGCCCGAGCGGCGGCGCCTCGAAGAGCGCCGAGAAGCGCTCCTTCGCGTTGCACCCGCAGATGAGCACCCGCTTGTCTCGCGCGGCGAGGGACAGCGCGAGCGCGGAGGTGATGGTGGTCTTGCCGACGCCGCCCTTTCCGGTGACGAAATGAAAGCGTCGGTCGAGGAGGGTGGTCATCGCGCGCGGCGCGCGGTTGCTAGCCGAACGCCTGGGCCCCCGCAATCGCTCGGGCGACGCGCCGATCGGCGCCGAAAGATCTTCCGATCCTCCGCGGCCCGCCCTACCGTTCTCCGCCTAGACGCATGCCGCGGATCATTCTCGCGACGGCCGAGGGCCAGCAGGTGGTGGAGCTCAGGCACCACAACACGCTCGGGCGGCATCCAAACAACTCGATCCAGCTGCTCGACAAGATCGTGTCGAAGGAGCACTGCACGATCGAGCAGCGTGGCGACGCCTTCGTGCTCCGCGATCTCGGCAGCCTCAACGGCACCTACATCAACGGCGAACGGGTCAACGGCGAGCAGCTGCTCCGTCACGGCGACGACATCGCGCTCGGCGGCACCCGCGCGCGCTATGACGACGGCTCCGGCGCGCCGCCCGCGAGCCGCTTCCCCGCGCCGCCGCAGGCCCCGCAGCCTCCGCCGATGGGCCAGCCCATGCCTGGTCTGCCGATGCCCGGCCAGCACCCCGTCGCGACGCCTCTGTCGGCGCAGCAGCGCCCGTTCCCGCAGCAGATGCCGCCGTCGATGCCGATGACGCCGGTGTCGCCGCTCGCGCAGTCGGGCGCATCGGATCAGCGCGCGTGGGGGCCGCAGCACCAGGCGCCGAACATCAGCTCGACTCGCATCGAGATGCAGGCGCAGGAGCGCGCGATCGGCACGCAGATCGCGGCCGGGGCGCGCGGTTTTCTGCCGTTCGATCAGGTCGCCAGCAACGCGGCGCAGCTGCGCGACGACTACGAGCGGCTGCGCATGCAGCACGAGCTGTCGCGCGAGATCGCGCTCGAGCGCGACACGGTCCGGCTGCTCGAGAAGATCCTGGCGTCCATCTTCAAGTTCATCCGCGCCGATCGCGGCGTGATCTTCTTGAAGGACGAGCAGGGCCAGATGCGCGGGATGATGAGCCGCCGCCGCGACGGCTCCGACACGCCCATCACGGTGTCGTCGACCATCCTCAACAAGGTGGTCAGCGAGCGCGCCTCGGTCATCACGCACGACGCCGCGATGGATTTCGCCGCGGCCAAGGGCAAGAGCATGATCCTGAACCGGATCAGCTCGGCCATCGTCGCGCCGCTGTTGCACAACGAGGAGGTCCTCGGCGTGCTGTGGCTCGACTCCGAGTCGCTCGCCGTCTTTCAGCCCAAGGATCTCGAGCTCGTCACGTCGGTCGCCAACCAGGCGGCGATGTTCATCGAGATCAACATCCTCGGAAAGAAGATCGAGGACGAGATCATCGCCCGTGAGCGGTTCGCGCGGCTCGTGTCGCCCAACGTCGCCGAGCAGATCGTCTCCGGCGCGCTGAAGATCGAGAAGGGCGGCAGCCTCGTCCGCGACTGCACGGTGTTCAACAGCGACATCCGCGGCTTCACGCGGATGAGCGAGGGCACGCCCGCTCAGGTCGTCGTCGAGATGCTCAACGACTACTTCGAGATCATGGTCGAGTCGATCTTCAGCTTCGAGGGCACGCTCGACAAGTTCATGGGTGACGGCATCATGGCGATGTGGGGCGCGCCGGTCGCGCACCCCGACGACGCGGCGCGGGCGGTGCGCTGCGCGCTCGACCAGATGCAGCTCCTCGGCCGCTTCAACCGCCCGAGGATGGAGCACAACCACGCGCCGATCGCCGTCGGCATCGGCATCCACACCGGCGAGCTGGTCGCGGGCTACGTCGGCTCGTCCAAGGCGCTCAGCTACACGGTCATCGGCGACACGGTGAACACCTCGGCGCGCCTCTGCGGCATCGCCGACGCGGGCCAGGTCGTCGTCAGCGAGAGCACGTACCAGCGCCTCGGCAATCGCTTCGAGGTCGAGGAGCTCCCCGCCGCCAAGCTGAAGGGCAAGGAGAAGCCGTTCCGCAACTTCAACGTGCTCCGCGAGCGTTGACCGGCGCCTCGCGTGCGTTGCTCGGGGCCGCGGCGCTGCTGGGCCTCCTGTCGGTCGGGCTCGGGGCGTTCGGCGCGCACGGGCTGAAGGCGGCGTTCACGGCGGCGCCCGAGCGCGCGGCGTGGTGGCAGACGGCGACCCAGTACGCGATGGGCCACGCGCTCGCCGTCGGGCTCGCCGCGCTGGTCCTCGACCGCACGTCGTCCGCGCTCGCGTCGACGTCGGGCTGGGCCTTCGTGGGCGGCGTCGTGGTGTTCTCGGGCACGCTCTACGCGATGGCGCTCGGGGCGCCGCGGTGGCTGGGCGCGGTCACGCCGCTCGGCGGGCTGTCGCTCCTCGCCGGGTGGGCCGCGCTCGGCGTCGTCGCGCTGCGCGGCGCGGGTTGACAAGCGTTCTGCGTTTGCAGAATATTCGAGCATGCAGCTCGTCGACGCAGGCTCGCTCGCTCGTCCCCGCACCTCCGCTGTCGACGGCGATCCGCCCGCCGAGCTCGGCGAGGCGCTGCGTCGCGTGGTCGCCGCGCTCGGTGAGGCGGCGATCCCCGCGGGGCGGCACGTGCCGGCGGGAGGGCGGCTGACGGCGGACCGGCTCGCGGTGTTCCTGGGGGGCTGGCCGCCGAAGCTCGTGGCCGGGGTCCGCGCGCTCCTGTGGAGCCTCGAGCTCGCGACGTTGCCGAGCCACGGCAGGCGCTTCTCCTCGCTGCCGGTCGCCGCGCGCGCGCGCTTCGTCGAGGGCGTGCTCGGCTCGAGGAGCCGCCTGCGACGCGACTGGATGCGCGCGCTGCTCTCCCCGGTCAAGGGCGCGCACTTCGACGATCCCGCGCTGTTCGCCGCGCTCGGCACGCCGTATCGAGGCGCCACGGCCGCGCACGAGGCGCCGCCGCGCTGGCTCGAGCGCGTCACGCACGGCGCCGACGTCACCGCCGACTCCACCGTCGAGTGTGAGGTCGTCGTGATCGGCACGGGCGCGGGCGGGGCCGCGGCCGCCTACGAGCTCGCCTCGCGCGGCCGCGCGGTCGTCTTGCTCGAGGAGGGGCGGCTGTTCTTGCGCAAGGATCTCAGCGGCCGCGCGTCGAGCGCGTTCAAGCACCTCTACCGCGACGCCGGCGCGCTCATGTCGCTCGGCAACGCGCCGATGCTGATGCCCGCGGGCAGCGCGGTCGGGGGCTCGACGATCATCAACAGCGGCACCTGCTACCGCGCGCCGGAGCGCACCTTTCGCTACTGGCGCGAGCGGCACGGGCTGCCGGCCGAGTTCTCGAGCGCGGGGATGGCGCCGTACTACGCGCGCGTCGAGCAGATGCTGGGCGTGGCCAAGGCCGATCGCCGGTACACGGGCGGCGTCGGAGAGGTCATCGCGCGCGGCGCCGAGGCGCTCGGCTACGCGCACGGCCCGCTCACCCGCAACGCCCCCGACTGCGACGGACAGGGCATGTGCTGCTACGGGTGCCCCACCGGCGCGAAGCGCTCGACCGACGTCAGCTACGTGCCGGCCGCGCTGATGAAGGGCGCCGAGCTCTGGACCGGCGCCAAGGCGCGGCACGTCGACGTCGTCGCCGGGCGCGCGCGCGGCGTCACCGTCGATCTGTCGTCGGGCGCCGTGCTCAAGGTGAAGGCCGACGCCGTCGTGGTCGCGGGCGGCGCGCTGATGACGCCGCTCTTGCTGCGCGAGAGCGGCGCGTGCGCGACCTCGGGCTGGCTCGGACGGAACCTCTCGGTCCACCCCGCGGCCGGCGCGCTCGCGCTGTTCGACGAGCGCATCGACATGGGCGGCGCGATCCCGCAGGGCTACGCGATCGAGACCTTCGCCGACGAGGGGCTGATGTTCGAGGGCGGCTCGCTGCCGCCCGACGTGCTCGCGATCAACCTCCCCTGGATCGGCCCGAAGCTCACCGAGCTCGTCGACGCCTACCCGCACGTCGCGAGCTTCGGCCTGATGGTGCAAGATCATGGTCGCGGCTCGGTGCGGCGCGGCCCGGGGGGCTCGCCGCTCATCCGCTATGACCTGTCCCGTCGAGATTTCGAGCTCCTGCGCCGCGGCCTCGGGCTGCTCGCCGAGGTGTACCTCCGCGCGGGCGCGCGGCGCGTGATCCTGCCGGCGCGCGGCTTCGAGGAGCTGCGGACGAGCCGCGAGGTCGAGGCCTTCAGGGCGGCGCGCCTCTCGCCGAGCGACGTCGAGGGCGCCGCGTTTCATCCGCTCGGGACCGCGCGCGCCGGCGCTGATCCCCGCCGGAGCTGCGTGAACCCCGAGCAGGAGGCGCACGACACCGAGCGCCTCTACGTCTGCGACGGCAGCGCGATCCCGTCGAGCCTGGGCGTGAACCCCCAGCTCACCATCATGGCGATGTCGCTGCGCGCGGCCGAGGCGATCGACGCGCGGCTCGGCTTACCGGTCGGTAAAGCACTTGCTTACCGGTCGGTAATCTCGTATCGAGGGGCATGCCCGCGTACAAGGCGCCCCTCCGCGACATCCGCTTCGTGATGAACGAGCTGCTCGACTACCCGGCGCACTACGCGTCGCTGTCGAACGGCAAGGACGCGGACCCCGAGACGGTCGACGCGATCCTGGTCGAGTGCGCGAAGCTCTGCGAAGAGGTGCTCGCGCCGCTCAACCTCTCCGGCGACGAAGAGGGCGCGCGCCTCGTCGACGGGCAGGTGTTCACGCCGAAGGGCTTCAAGGAGGCTTACGCCGCCGTCGTCGCCGGGGGCTGGCAGGGGCTGTCGCACCCGACCGAGTACGGAGGGCAGGGGCTGCCCATGTCGCTCAGCGTGATGAAGGCCGAGATGATGGGCTCTGCCAACTGGGCGTTCACCATGTATCCGGGCCTCGCGATCGGCGCGATGAACACCATCATGCAGCACGGCACCGAGGAGCTGAAGGCGCTGTTCATGCCGCCGCTCGTCGACGGGCGCTGGAGCGGCACGATGTGCCTGACCGAGCCGCAGTGCGGCACCGATCTTGGCCAGCTGAAGGCGCGCGCCGAGCCTCGCGGCGACGGCACCTACGCGATCACTGGCACCAAGATGTTCATCTCGGCGGGCGAGCACGATCTCACCGACAACATCGTCCACATCGTGCTGGCGCGGCTGCCGGGGGCGCCGCCGGGGACCAAGGGGATCTCGCTGTTCATCGTCCCGAAATACGAGGTCAACCCCGACGGCTCGCTCGGCGCGCGAAACAAGGTCGGCTGCTCGGCGATCGAGCACAAGATGGGCATCAAGGCGTCGGCGACCTGCGTCATCGATTTCGAGGGCGCGACCGCGCACATGCTGGCCGAGCCCAACAAGGGCCTCGACGCGATGTTCACGTTCATGAACTCGGCGCGCATCGGCACCGCCCTCCAGGGCGTCGCGCACGCCGAGCAGAGCTTTCAGGGGGCGCTGCCGTACGCGAGGGAGCGGCGCTCGATGCGCGCCGTCTCCGGCAAGAAGGAGCCCGAGCAGGTCGCCGACGCGATCATCCACCACGGTGACGTGCGGAGGATGCTGCTGACGCAGAAGGCGATCGCCGAGGGAGGCCGCGCGTTCCTGTACTTCGCCGGGCAGTACGCCGACCACATGGTCAACGGCGTCGTCGAGCGCGACATGGCGAAGTTTCGGCTGTGGGACGACAAGCTCGGGTTCTTGACCCCGATCTTGAAGGGGTTCCTCACCGAGATGGGCCTCGAGGCCGCCAACCTCGGGATGCAAGTGTACGGCGGGCACGGTTACATCCGCGAGCACGGGATGGAACAGATCGCGCGCGACGCGCGCATCGGCACCCTCTACGAGGGCACCACCGGCATCCAGGCGCTCGACTTGCTGGGCCGCAAGACCCTCCTGTCGACCAAGGGCAAGGCGGTGCGCGATTTCTCGGCCAACCTGCTCGCGTTTGGCAAGCGCCACCTCGGCGAGGCGGAGCTGCGCCCGTTCGCGTGGACCTTGCTGAAGCTCGCCGCCGAGTGGAACTGGCTGACGGCGCGGATCATGCTCATCGCCCGCAAGGATCGCGACATCGTCTCCACGGCGGCCAACGACTTCTTGATGTACTCGGGCTACGTGACGCTCGCGTATTTTTGGGGGCTGATGGCCGCGAAGGCGCACGAGCGGCTCCGCGACGGCGGGCCGGAGACGCCCGATTTCTACCGCGCGAAGCTCGCGACGGCCGAGTTCTACTTCGCGCACGTGCTGCCGCGGGCGGCGGGGCACGCGGCCTCGATGCTCGCGCCGACGAAGGCGACGATGCAGCTCGCGCCCGATCATTTCGCGATGACGTGACCCCGGGGCGGCGGAGGCGAGCGCCGTCCCCCCGTCGCCGCCGATCTTGGCTCGCTCGCCCCGAGGCCGCTCGCCACCCTGGCGCAGGGCGGTGAAGACCATCGCAGGTTTCGATGGTTGCGCCTGTCGAGGGCTTCGTACTCCGCGGGGGCGCGCCACACGCTCGTCGAGCGGTGAACGCTCAGGGCGAGGGCGGCCATGAGAGGGGCTGAAAGATGGTGCTGGAATCCAGCGCGCCGCGCGTGCATCGTCGCGCACAGTGTCGATCCATCCATTCAACGAACCGAGCGCCCATGGCGACGCTGGCGGCTGGTCCCCGTTCGATGCGCTGCCCGACGCGGTCGCCGTCCTCGATGACCGCGAGCAGGTGCGCTTCACGAACGGCGCGTGGAACGAGCTGCTCGGCGCGTCGGCCCTGGACGCTCTGGTCGAGCTCGCCGCGCCGCTCTTCGGCCGAGGCGCGGAGCGCTCGAACGGCCCCCTGCGTGCGCTGCTCGCGGGTGAGCTCACAGCTTCGAGGAGCGCGTCCGCGTCACGATGAAGGGGGCTCCACGCGTGCTCAGCGTGGCGGGCAGGCCGCTCCGCGTCGGCGAGCGCCGGGGAGCGCTGCTCCGCGTGCTCGAGGAGCGTGACG
>CAUJFL010000079.1 GCA_963169165.1 Myxococcota bacterium
GGTACGCGAGCACCGCGGAGAGCAGCTTGTCGGGTGCCGAGCGCTGAAGCGCGGGCAGCTTCCGCTCGTCATCGCCGGTCAGCAGCTTGAACGCGACCTTCTTGCCCGCGTCGGGCAGCGTGGTCTCGAAGCGGTTCCCGCCGACGAAGGCGGCGCGGCTCTCCTCGGAGAGCTTGCGCACCGGGAGCTTCGTTAGCTGTTCTTCGACGTGCTCTCGTTCGAGCTCGGGCGCTTCACCGCGCTCGGCGACGGCGCCTCGCTGCTCTGCTGGCGCTCGAAAGACGGCAGCATCGCGTGGGCGCGCCTCGACCTGTTCGCGAAGCCGACCCGCGACAACCCGAGGGGCCTCGTCCTGCGTGCGGCCATCAACAAGGGCCCCGTCGACGACGTCGCCAACGTCGCGCGTCGGCGTGGGCTGCTCGTCGAGGGGGATCTGTGGCGCAGCCTAGGCTGGGCGCTCGAGGTGTTCGTGACGCTCGACGAGCTGCTCAGCTTCGCGTCGTTCCTTGCGAGCTTGGTGCGCGCGCACGAGGAGAACGAGGCGTCGCTCGTCATCGCCGCGCCTTTCAAGACGATGCTGGCGTCGGGCGACCCGCTCACTTGGGACGTGGTGGCCAGCGAGGCGGCGTCGACGACGGTCGAGCAGCACCCTCCCCCTCGGAGTGCGCGCGCGTGAGCGCCTCGTTGAGCGAGCTCGCCGAGCGCACCGCCGAGTGGCTCGAGGAACCCTCGGAGCCGCAGCCCGCGGCGACGTTTGAGGAGCGCTACGCCGCCCTCTTGTTCCGCGCCTTCCTCGCGGTGCTCGCCGTTCGACTGCAGCGGCCGACGGCGCGCATCACGCCGCGGAGTCTCTGCTGGCGCGCGAAGAGCGGTCGCGTCGAGCACGTCACCTGCGAGCCCTACTTCTGCCAGTCCGCGGAGTCGCCGCGCCACCCGTTCCTCGTGCGCGTGCTCGTCAACAAGGTCGCGTTCGACGTCGTCAGCGATGTGGATGACGTCGCGACAGCTGTCGCCCGTGAGCACGGCCTCGTCGAAGAAGGCGATGAGCCTTGCCGCCCGCCTCGGTGGTCGCTCGAGCTCGCCGTCTTCGCCGGCGAGCTGCTCCGTTTCGCGTCGTACATCGCCGACCTCGTTCGGGCCTCCGAGCGACGCGAGAACGAGGGCGCAGTGGAGCCGCCGATGCCCGCGGAGGTCCTTGTCGAGTCCGAAGGCATTCACGACACACGGGCGCTCTACGTGTGGAGCGAGCGCGCGTGGGACTACTTCGAAGACCGCGTGTGGATGGACGAGATCGTCCCCTCGAATGCGCACTTCATGGCTTTGCGACAGCGAAGGAGCGCACGACGATGACCGACACCACGGAGGCGAACACCGCACAGGCGGCGAAGAAGCTGGGACGCCCTCGCAAGGCCGATCCGCAGCGCGTCGACTACCACCAGCTCGACACGTTGCTCGTCATGGGCGAGATGCGCGTCGACGCCGAGCGCGGTCCGGTCACCGAGTACCCGTCGTACCGCGAGCTCGCCAAGCGCTTCGGCATCAGCCACAGCCTCGTGGCTGCGTACTCGTCGCGGCACAACTGCCTGCGCCGACGCGAGGCGGCCTCGGAGAAGATCCGCAAGGTCACCGACGAGAAGGTCATCGCCCGGCGCGGAACGGCGCTCGCCGAGGCGAAGGAGCGCATCCTCGCCATCATCGACCGCTTCCTCGAAGAGTTCGGCAAGCCGCTCGAGGAGGGCCGCGTGCGCGTCGACAGCGTCGCCGACCTCAACATCATGGTGCGCCTGCGCGAGTTCCTGCAGGGCGGGCCGGATTCGCGGCAGGAGGTGCGCGGCATGCCGTCTCTCGAGGAGCTCGAGCGTCGTCACGCCGACATGCTGCGTCGCGAGAAGGAAGACGGGCCGAACGCAGGTGGCGTTGTTCATCGCGAACGCGATCTCGCTTCTGGTGAACGCGCATTGCTCGCGCAGCCCCCGGTCGCCGTCTTCGTGAACGGCTCCCCCGAACTGCACGGTCACCTCGATG
The DNA here is from genome assembly GCA_963169165.1 of Myxococcota bacterium. Taxonomy (GTDB): domain Bacteria; phylum Myxococcota_A; class Polyangia; order Polyangiales; family Polyangiaceae; genus JADLFU01. Next base: position 2,026 of record CAUJFL010000079.1, read on the forward strand.
ATGACGCCGACGAGGCCGACGAGGTCGCGCTCGAGGCCGACGACGATGGCGACACCGACACCGCCGCTTCCGGTTGAAAGCGGCCATCTTCGACGTGCGGCGGCACGCGTTCTCGCGGACTTGGCGCGCGTGACGGAGCGCGAACAGACCGAGGACGATGGCCGCTTTCCGAGCACACGCGGTGGCGAGGAGCGCCGATCAGCCGGCGCCGCACGACGACGACGCTCTCCCCGGGGGGAGGGTGAATTTCGTGGCTTCGCGCACGCCGGGCACGGTGCTCGGGGTCCCTTCCGATAGAGGTCGATTCGAGGAAGTGACCAGGACCCGCGCGTCGAAGTGAGCGTCCAGAAACAGCGGTCGCGACGAGCGCGCTGGTCACTATCGACGTGCAAGTAGCTCGGGGCCCGCCTGCGGGGCTCAGCAGCGTAGCTGCTCGACGGCGCGCGCGAGGTCGTCGTCGCTCGGGTGCGTGTAGACCATCGTGGTGACGACGCTGCGGTGCCGCGCGAAGCGCTGGGCCAGCCGGATGTCCTTGGTGCCGGCGTAGAGGCTCGAAATCGCCGAGCGCCGGAGCATGTGCAGGCTCACGTGCCGCTCGAAGCCCGCGCGCTCCTGCCAGACCGCGAAGGCGTGTCGGAGCTGGCGCGTCGAGAGCCGCGTGCCTCGCTGGCTCACGAAGAGCGGGGCGGCCCGGTCGAGGCTCTCGCCTTCGCCGGCCTTCCACGCGCGGAGCTTCGCGAGCTTGGCGCGCAGCACTTCGGAGAGAGCACCTCCTGGCCGTCGTCGTCGCCGCTTCCGTCACCCTTGAACACGCGCAGCGCGAGGCGACGCCGCACGCGCCCGCCGTCGTCGAACACGTCCCGTATCCGCTGCACGGACCCCGTCTGGCGCGCCGCTCGCGACAAGCGCAACCTCCCGCTCGTGACCAACGCAACCAGCGTGTCAGCCGCCGCGGTCCGGCGGGCGATGCTCTTCGGGCGGCGGCACGGTCAGCGGGCCGA
>CAUJFL010000080.1 GCA_963169165.1 Myxococcota bacterium
CACGCGCGCCGTCGTGGTCTCGGGCGACGAGGCGCTGCGCAAGGCGCGAGAGGCGCTGGGGCTCGCGCTCGGCTTCTCCGACGCGTACGGCGTCCCGCGCGATCTGTCGCTCGATCAGTTCGCGCGGGACAGCGAGCGCGCGTGCCCGCGCGGCGAGTCGGTCGATCGACGCACCGACGTCACCGTCGCCAGGCAGCGCGGCGAGGTCGCGAAGCGCGCCGAGCACGACGTCGAGCTCGCCTACCGCCCGACGGTGAACGTCGTCACGACCTATGGCATCAACGTCCAGCCGTTCGCGCCGGTGCTCCAGGCGAACCCCGACCGCCACGTCGCGCTCCACACGTGGACGATCGCGGGCGTCCTGTCGTGGAACATCTACGACGGCGGCGCGCGAGCCGGGCAGCTCCGCGATGCGCAGGCGCAGTCGGGGCAGGCCGCGCTGCGCGCCGAGCAGACGCTGCGACAGGCCACGGTGCAGGTGTCCCAGGCCGCGCGCGCGGTCGAGGTCGCGGAGCGCGCGCGCGCCCTCGCCGCTCGATCGAGAGACCTGTCATTCGACGCCGAGCGCCTCGCGCGCACCGGCTTCTTGCTCGGGCGAGGCACGTCGCTCGAGCTGGTCGACGCGGGCCGCAGCCTCCGTGACGCTGAAATTCAGCTCGCATTGAAGGATTTCGACGTGGTCCAAGCGAAGATCCGCGCGCTCTTCGCGCTTTCGTCTTGCACCTACTGACCGAGGTTGCGCGGGCCCGAGTCGAACTATAGGGTGAAGCACCAATGACGTCGCAGCAGGGTTCGATCGGTGCTTTCGCTTGGGTGTCACTCTTCGTCGCGCTGGCCGCCTGCGCGCAGGCCAAGGCCGAGGTCCAGGAAGAGCCGGGCACGACGGCCGGGACGAGCAGCGGCGGCTCGAAGGCCGGGACGGGCGGAAAGGCCGGCACGGCCGCGGGCGGAAAGGCGGGCACGACGAGCGCGGGGGGCTCGACGAGCGGCGGCAGCACCACGTTCGGCGGCAGCGCCGGTGAGCCGGCGTTCGGCGGTGCGGGCGGCGATATTTTCGGCGGCGGTGGCGAGGCGGGCGCGGGCGGCGGTGGCCCCGGCACCGGCGGCAGCGGCGGCATGGGCACCGGCCTCGAGTGCAACGGCGTCATGTGCCCCTCCGAGGCCACCTGCTGCACGGCGAACCAGGAATGCGGTGACAGCTTCCTCGGCATGGGCACCTGTGATCCTCTCCCGCCGGGCACGGGCGGCGCGGCAGGCGTCGGCGGCGCCAGCGGCGCGGCCGGCGCGACGGCGGGCGCGGCTGGGGTCGCCGGACAGGCGGGCGCCGGCGGCGTCACGGGCGGCGCGAGCGGCGCGGGCGGGATGAGCGGCGGCGGCGGCGCGTCATCGGGCGCGGGCGGGATGAGCGGCGGCGGCGGCGCGGGCGGAGACGCCGCGGGCGCGGGCGGCGCCGGCGGCGCTTCAGCGGGCGCGGGCGGCAACTGAGCGCGCGCTGACCGAGCCCCTCAGACGGGGACGGTCACGCCGAGCGCCCGGAACGACACCGACAGCAGCGTCGCGTCGTCCGGCAGCGGCTTGCCCCGGGTGAACTCGGCGAGCGCCTTCGCGAGCTGCTCGGTGACGCTCACCTTCGACGCGATCGCCTCGAGCGTCGTGCGCGCGAGCCCCTCGTCTCCGAAGGCGGCGCTCCCGTCGAAGACCTCGGTGCATCCGTCGGTGAACACCAGCAACCGATCGCCGTCGGCGAGATCGACCGTGCCCTCGGGGATCGAGATGCCGGGCACCAGACCGAGGATCGGCCCGGAGGCCTCGAGCTCTTCGAAGACGCCCGCGCGCACCACGCACGGCGGCGGGTGCCCCGCGGCGGCGAACACGATCTCTCGCTCGCGAAAGCGCACGTCGACGCACGCGGCGGTGAACTGGACGCGCGCGTGCGCGAACTTGCCGACGAGCGAGTCGTTCAGCGCGGCGAGCGCCGCGGCGGGAGAGCGGAGGTGGCGCGTGGCCTCGTACTCGCTGACGATCAGCATCGTGGTCAGCGACGCCTGCACGCCGTGACCGACGGCGTCGGCGACGAACACGCGGAGCGAGCCGTCGGAGAGCACGTGCAGCTGGTACACGTCGCCCCCGACCTGATCGACCGGCTGGTACAGCACGTCGAGCTCGACGCCGGGAAGATCAGGGTGCTGGCGCAGCAGGCGCTGCTGGAACTCCCGCGCCTGCGCGAGATCCTGCTCGAGATCGGCCGTGATGAGCGCGCTCTTGCCGGCGCGACGCGCGACGTAGATCTCCTCGAGGGTCTCGGCCTCGGCCTCGTCCATCACGGTGAACCTGAGCTTGGTCGCCCGACCGAGCCCCACGGCGTCGCCGTCGGCGAGCTGGGTGGCGGACGAGATGCGCTTGCCGTTGACGTAGGTGCCGTTGGTCGACCTGTTGTCGTCGAGCATGTAGGCGTCGCCGAGGCGCAGGCAGCGCGAGTGGACCCTCGACAGGCCCTCGTCCGCCAGCTGCACGTTGCACTCGTGGCTGCGGCCAAAGCTGACGACGGCGCCGTGCGGCACGCGGATCACGCGGCCGGTCTCGACGCCCGAGGTGATGATGAACACCCCTACCCGTCGACGCACCGCCGACGAGCTGACCTCGCTCGACACCGCTCGCGTCTGATCGAGGCGAGTGGAATTGAGCGGCGACTTCCGCGACGGCGGGGGCGCATCGGCCATTCGGTCCCGCCACAATGATGCCGGTCGCCGCTGGCGTAAAGCGCGTTTCGTGGGCGTCCGCGCCTCGGACAGCCACGCGGAGCCGAGATCGCGGCGCTTCCGCAAGAATTCGGCGTCCGAGAGCAGCGACGCGAGCCCGAGATCGGCGTCGCCCGGCGGCACCCACACGACCGCCGCGAGCACGTCGCCGGGCCGCTTCATCGCCGCGTGCTCGAGCAGCGCGTGCCCGAAGACGTGCACCGTGGCTCGCCCTCTCTCGAGCAGCCGCGCGAGCGCGCCTGCCTCACGCAGGGGTTCGGCGTCGGTGGAGACGACGAGGCCGCCCTCGTCGAGCATCGCGAGCGCGTCCTGCTCCTCGGTGCGCGCGCCGGGGAGCGTGGTCGAGCCGGGAGGGACTCGAGCCAGGATCGCGCGGAGCTGTCGCGCGTGGAGCGCGCGCTTCGATCGCGGAAACCTGCACCAGACGAGGGCGTTCGCGAGATCGTGCCAGCCTGGGCGCGTGGGGACCTCGCCGTGCTCGACGATGCGGGCGTCGTAGAGCCGCGCCACGTCGAGCGGCGCGCGGCGGCGGCGACGTCCCAGCGGTGCGACGAAGCGCACCCGAGCGAGCGCAGAGAGCGCGTGGTCGATCTCCGCGTGCGTCGGCCACGCCGGGCCGGAGCCGAGGCGCGCCGCGACCTCGCGGAAGGCACCGAACTCTGAGAGCGCGAAGACCGACGGATCGAACGGCGTCGACGTCACCTCACCGCGTAGGCCCGGGCGAACGCCTCGCGGTGATCCATGTCGGAGGGCGCGAGCGCGGTGGGCGCGGCGGGTCGCGCGCGCGGCGACGGCCCCCGGCCCCGATCGAACGAGGTCGCGGCGAGCTCGCGCACCGCGCGCTCGATGTCGTCGGGCTGAGGGACGCTGGCCTTCTCGAGCTCGTCCGACAGGCCGATGCCGGGGAGGTTCTTGCCGGCGAGCACGCGCGGCGGCGCGAGCAACACGCCGAACAATTCGTCGGTCACGCGCCGCGCGAGGTGCTCCCCGAAGTTGGTGACCTCGGTGTCCTCGTTGATCAACAAGAGGCGCCTCGTGCGCGACACGCTCTCGACCAGGCCGTCCCAGTCGTAGGGGATGAGCGAGCGCAAATCGATGACCTCGAGCTCGATCCCTTCTTCGGCCACGTTCGCCGCGACGCGCTCGCAGATCGCGACCATCCGGCCGTACGTCACCACCGTCACGTCACGCCCCTCGCGCAGGCGCTTCAGCTTGCCGAACGGGATGAACACGTCGGGCGTCTCCGGCCACTCGGGGCGCCACAGCGTTCGGTCGCCAAGCGGCGCGTCGATCATCTTCGACAGCACGCGCTCGTCGTCGGGCTCGCCCGGGATCAGCTCGCCGGGGCGCGCCTTCACGCGCATCAGCGCCTTCGGCAGCAGCACCATCACCGGGTTCGGATCGACGATCGCCGACAGCAGCAGGCCGTACGTGTCGTAGGGCGTCGACGGCATCACGACCTTCCAGCCCGGGATGCGCGTCGCCTGCGCGTCGAACGAGTGCGAGTGGTAGATGCTGCCGTGGATGCCCGAGCCGACCGGCGTCATCATCACCATCGGCAGGCTCCAGTCGCCGTTCGACGACCAGTGCATCGCGCCGGCGAGCTTCAGCAGATCGATCGTGTTGAACGCGTAGTCGCCGAACTGGATCTCGCACACCGGACGCTGGCCGGCGAGCGCGAGGCCCATCGCCGCGCCGATGACGCCGCGCTCGTCGAGCGGAGAGTTCCACGCGGTGCGCAGCCCCTGCGTCGCGGTGAACACGCCGCCGAGCGGCGGGCCGACGTCCTCGCCGAAGATGTCCGTCACGCCGTGGCGGGTCTCGCCGACGTGGAGCGCCATGCGCACAGCCTGAACCTGGGTCGCCATCCGTTTCGTCTCCGTGCCTCAGTGAGCCTGCTCGAGCCAGGGCTGACGGCGCCCGCCGCCGTGGTTGTCGCAGGGGATCGGGTTCTGCGTGACGACGTCGCGCTCCGCGAACACGTGCTGCCACACGGTGTGCCCCCTGGGCTGCGGCTCGGCGATCACGCGGCGCGCGGCGGCGAGCAGCTCTTCGGTCTTCTGCGCGCGCATCGCGTCGAGCTCCGCGCGCGATCGCAGCCCGCGGTCCTCGAGCTTCTTCTCGATCTCGACGAGACAGTCGACCTCTCCCTTGACGAGGTTGGCGCCCGACGAGGACGAGTGGCCGTAGAGGCGCGACACGCGCGCCTCGAGCAGGAACGGGCGCCGCTCGGTGCGCACGTAGTCCATCGCCTCCTCGAGCTCGCGGTACGCCGCCTCGGCGTCGTTCGCGTCGATCGTCTTCGACCGGATGCCGAACGCGCGCCCGCGGTCGGAGATGCGCGTCTCGCCGTGCTGGGTCGCCGCGGGCGTGGAGATGCCGTACTCGTTGTTGGTCACGATCATCAGGCAAGGCAGCTCGTTGCTCGGGCGCGACACCCAGATGAGACACGTCGCGAAATCGCCCTCGGCGGTGCCCGCGTCGCCGCCCTGCACGATGGTGATGCCGCGGCCGCCGTAGCGCTTCTGGGCGAGCGCGGTGCCGGGCGCCATCGAGAACTGCACCTCGATCGGCGACGAGATCGGCGCGACGTTCCACCTGCGGATCGACGCGTGCCCCGCGAAGTTGCGGCCGCCCGAGTAAGGATCGGTCGCGGTGTTCTTCATCTGCCGGAGCGCGTCGACCGGGTCGGCGCCCATCGCGAGCAAGGTCGCGCTCGAGCGGTAGTGCAGGTGGAGGTAGTCGTGCGCGAGCCCCTCACCGCGGTGAACGAGCATCCCGAGCGCGACGTTGAACGCCTCTTCGCCTGGGCCTCCGATCCAGAAGTAGCCGTCGCCCTGCTTCTGCATCCTGATGAGGCGCTCCTCGAGCACGCGACCGGTCAGCATCAGCTCGTGCAGCTTCAGCAGCGTCTCGTCGGGGAGCGGGCGGGGCTGACCGTGCGGGGGCTGGACGACGGCGGCTTCCATGCGGAGAGGGCGTAGTCGCGGGCGACCCTTGCGACAACCGCCTCGGCGCTCGATCTGCTACAGACCGCGGCTCATGACGCTTCGTGTCTACAGCTCGCTGTCCCGCTCGATCGAGCCCATCGTCCCTCGCGAGACCGGTCACGTGCGCGTCTACTGCTGCGGGCCGACGACCTACGACGTGAGCCACGCCGGGCACGGCCGCAGCGCGTGCTTGCCCGACGTCCTCGTGCGTCATCTCCGCGCCAAGGGGCTGCGCGTCACGTACGTGCGCAACGTCACCGACGTCGAGGACAAGATCTTGAAGCGCGCGAAGGAGCGCGGCGAGGAGCCGCTCGCGCTCTCCGATCGCTACGCCGCGATGTACGACGAGGACCTCGCCGCGCTCTCGTGCCTGCGCCCCGACGCGGCGCCGCGCGTGTCGCAGACGATGCCCGAGATCATCTCGATGATCGAGCGGCTGATCACCTCGGGGCACGCCTACGTCGTCGAGTCCGAGAGCGGGCGCGACGTCTGGTACTCGGTGCGCAGCTTCGACGGCTACGGCAAGCTGTCGGGGCGCGCGATCGACGAGCTCCGGTCGGGCGAGGGCCTCGGCGAGCGCGGCAAGGCGGCCCACGGCGACAAGCGCGACCCGCTCGACTTCGCGCTGTGGAAGAGCGCGCCCGTCGGCGAGTGGAGCTTCGACAGCCCGTGGGGCAAGGGCCGCCCCGGCTGGCACATCGAGTGCTCGGCTATGGTCGAGAAGCACCTCGGCTTCGGCATCGACGTCCACTGCGGCGGGATGGATCTCATCTTTCCTCACCACGAGAACGAGATCGCGCAGAGCGAGGCGGCGAGCGCGGGCTGCGGCGCGTTCGCCAGCGTCTGGCTGCACAACGGCTTCTTGAACGTCGACAAGGAGAAGATGGCGAAGAGCCTCGGCAACTTCGTCACGATGCGCGACTGCTTCGCGCGCAACGATCCCGACGCGCTGCGCTTCTCGTACCTGTCGGCGCACTACCGCGGCCCGATCGAGTTCGAGACGGAGAAGCTCGCGGACGGGCGCGTGATCTTCCCCGGGCTGGACGAGCACGAGGCGCGCCTCGACTATCTCTACGGGACCAAGGCTCGCGTCGCCGAGCTCGCCGCGAAGGAAGCCGCCGGCGACGCGAAGGAGCTGACCGAGCTGCGCAAGGTCGTCCGCGGCGCGCGCGACCGCGTGACCAAGGCGCTCGACGACGATCTCAACACGCCGGTCGCGCTGTCGGTCGTCGGCGAGCTCGCGAAGGCCATCAACGATCTCTGCGATCTCGCCGAGCGACGGAAGAAGGACGCGAAGCTGGTCGCCGCCGCGGCCGGGCTCGCGCGCGAGGCGCAGACGGCGCTGTCATCGTCGGCGGCCGTGCTGGGGATCTTGCAGAGCGAGCCGCGCGCGTACGCCGAGCGGTGCCGCGCGCGCAGGCTCTCGCTCCGCGGGCTCGACGCCGCCGCGATCGACGCGAAGATCGCGGAGCGCAAGGCCGCGCGCGACGCGAGGGATTTCACGCGCGCCGACGGCGTGCGCGACGAGCTCGTCGCGATGGGCGTCGAGCTGTACGACACCCCCGAGGGGACGACGTGGCGGCTGCCGATGCGCGGCCCGCGCGCGGCGAGCTGACGCAGCTCAGCGGGCGAGCGCCGACAGCCCGGCCGCGTCGACGCGCGCGATGGCGCCGCGCTCGGTGATGATCGCCGTGACGAGGCGCGCGGGGGTCACGTCGAACCCGGGATGCCTGGCGCTCACGCCCTGGGGCGCGACGCGGACGCCCGCGATGGTCGTGACCTCGTCGCTCGCGCGCTCCTCGATGACGATCTCACGGCCGCTCGGCGTCGCCAGATCGACCGTGCTCCACGGCGCCGCCACATAGAACGGGACGTCGTGCGCGCGCGCGAGCACGGCGAGCCCATACGTGCCGATCTTGTTCGCGACGTCGCCGTTCGCGGCGATCCGGTCCGCGCCGACGACGACCGCGCCGATCTCGCCCCGCGCGAAGAAATGCCCCGCCATCCCGTCGGTCAACAGCTCGACCGGGACGCCATCCTCACGAAGCTCCCACGCTGTCAGCCGCGCGCCTTGGAGGTACGGGCGCGTCTCGTCGGCGAGCACCAGCGAGAGCTTGCCGCTCGCCCAGGCCGCGCGGACGACGCCGAGCGCCGTGCCGAAGCCACCCGTCGCGAGCGCGCCGGCGTTGCAGTGGGTGAGCACCGTCGTCCGCGCGGGCAAGAGGTCGGCGCCGATCGCGCCGATCGCGCGACACGCCGCGACGTCGTCGCGGTGCAGCGCGCGAGCCGCGTGACAGGTGTCCTCGACGGACCCCGCGCGCGCGACCGCGCCGATGCGCTCGACCGCCCACCGCAGGTTGACCGCCGTCGGGCGCGCCGACGCGAGCTCGTCGAGCGCCGCGTCGAGCTCGCCAGCGCGACGCGCGAGCGCGACGCCGTACGCGGCCGCGACGCCGATGGCCGGGGCGCCTCGCACCACCATGTCGCGGATGGCCTGCGCGACGTCGGACGCCGTGCGCGCGACGACGTACGCCTCTTCGCCCGGCAAGCGGCGCTGATCGAGCAGGTACACCGCGTCGCCGTCCGACGAGAGCTCGGCGGCCGAGTAGCGCGCGCCGGACAGCGGCCGCGCGATGGGCAGGGTGTCGACGGTCAGCACCCGCGCTCGATATCCCATCGGGGCGCGGGGCGCGACCAAGCACGCTGTTTCGCGACCTCGCGATCGGTGACAAGATGCGTCCGCGATCCGCCGATCGCTCCCCTTGCCATGGCGTCACCCCGAACCCTCTGGTCCTTCCTCCCGCTCTTCTCGCTCGCCGCGTGCTCGCTGAGCACCAGCGACTACACCTTCGACGGCGGGGGAGGCGCCGCCGGGGCGAGCACCGCGGGCGCGGCAGGCGCGAGCGGGGGGCATCCAGGCGCGGGACAAGCGGGCGCGAGCGCCGGCGGGGCCGGGGCGACCGGAGCGGCCGGCGAGGGCGGCGCGGGCCAATCGGGCGCGGGCGGCGCGGGCCAGTCAGGCGCGGGCGGCGCTGGCCAATCAGGCGCGGGCCAATCAGGCGCTGGCAAGGCGGGCGCGAGCGGCGCGGGCCAGTCAGGCGCGGGGCAAGCGGGCGCGGCGGGCTCGGGACCATGCAACGCGGGCGACAAGCGCTGCAACGGCGCTGACATCGAGGCCTGCGTGGGCGGCGTCTTCAAGCAGGAGAGCACGTGCGAGGCGGGCCAGACCTGCGCCGTGCAGGCGGGCGTCCCCGCTTGCACCAACTGCGCGCCGGACCAGGGCAAGTGCGCCGGGGCGACGCTGCTCCGCTGCGCGAGCGACGGCTCGAACCTCGCGCTCGTCGACACCTGCGCGGGCGCGACGCCCATCTGCGACGAGAAGGGAAACGGGGGCAAGGGCGAGTGTGACAAGTGCGTCCCGGACGCGCTGCAGTGCGTGGGCCCCATCCTCTTCAAGTGCGCCGCCAACGGTCAGTCGCTCATCCTCTCCAAGGACTGCGGCAGCGCCTCGCTCTGCGACGCGACGGCGGGCGCGTGCAAGACGGAGGTGTGCAAGGCGGGCGAGCGCGCTTGCGCCAACGACACCCCGGTGGCCTGCGACACGGCGCAGAACAAGCTCGTGGCGGATGGCCCCGCTTGCCCGCCGGGGCTCTGCAACCCCGCCTCGAACCAGTGCTTCGCGTGCAAGGCCGGAGAGTACCGGTGCGACGCGGACGCGCTCCAGACCTGCACCCCCGACGGCTCGAAGTGGAGCACCGTCACGCAGTGCCCCGCCGGCAAGTGCGACGCCACGGCCAAGACCTGCACACAGTGTTCGCCGGGCACGCGCATTTGTGTCGGGCAGACCATCGTCGAGTGTCTGGGCGGCTCGTTCTCGCCCGGCACCACCATCACCACGTGCGATCCCGCCCGGATCTGCGACGCTGTGGGCTCCCAGTGCGACGTCTGCCAGCCGGGCGCCTTCCGCTGCGACGGCGCGGCGCTGAAGCAGTGCGACCCCAACGGTCAGACCGAGGTGGTCAAGGACACCTGCCAGACCGCCGCGCAGTGCGACCCCGTGGCGGCCGCTTGCAAGGCGTGCTCGCCGGGGACGTACCGGTGCACCGGCGCGACCCTCGAGAAATGCGCGGATGACGGCTCCGCGTTCGTGACCTCCGACACCTGCGCGACCGCCGCGCTCTGCGACGCCAACGCGCGCGCCTGCCAGCCGCCCGTGTGCGCCGTGGACGACAAGCCCTGCGGCGCTGGCAACCAGGCGGGCGTCTGCAACCCGGACCGCACGGGGATCACCTTCACCGCGTGCCCTGCCACGCAGGCGTGCGTCCCTGGCGGTGGATGCCAGTCGGCGAGGTCGCTCGCGACGGGCCTCGGGCATGCCTGCGCGGTGATCGGAGATTCGGTGTTCTGCTGGGGCAACAACGGCCTCGGCCAGTGCGGTGACCCTCCCGTGGGGGCGATACCGCCGACCCCCGTGAAGCTCGACTCGACGGGCGCGATCCTCGGAGATGTCACCGCGATCGCCGCCGGTCACGCACACACCTGCGCGATCCGGAAGAGCCAGGTCTATTGCTGGGGTGACAACGCCTACGGACAGCTCGGCACCGGGACGCCCGCTGGCACTTCTTCGTTTCCCCAGCCGGTCGCGCTGGGCAAGGTCGTGAAGCTGTTCGCTGGCGGCAACTCGACCTGCGCGGTCAACTCGAGCGACGAGCTCTGGTGCTGGGGGCGCAACGATCGCGGCCAGCTCGGGGTGGGAGACGCTCAACAACGAAACACACCAGTGAGGGTCACGGGCCTCACCGGGACGCTGCTCGAGCTCTCGATGAGCGCCAGGACCACCTGCGCGACGGCGGAGTTGATGGGCCAGAATCAGGTCTGGTGCTGGGGCGACAACACCTACGGTCAGGCCGGGGCGGTCGTCGGCACCCAGTTCGTGACCCCACAGCTGATAAAGGTCTTCGAGGCCACGCACATCGTGACGTCGGCCGATTTGTCCAGCGCCGTCACCTGCGCGCACTCGGGCGACAAGACCTACTGCTGGGGCAGCAACTCACAAGGAGAGCAGGGCAAGGGGGCCTCGGGCATGCAGACCTCGAGCCCGTCCAGCCCGGTCACGGGGGTCTCCGACGTCACGTCGATGGCGTCGAACTACCCCTGCACCTGCGCGGCGCTGAGCAAGAGCACCGTGTGCTGGGGACACTGCGCCGCGCCCGAGATGGCCGGGCAGCTGAGCGGCACCTCCTTCCCCACGCCGGTCGCGCTCGGCACCGCACAGCTCTTCGCGCAAATATCCATGGGCCAGACCTGGGGATGCGGCCTGCGAAAGAGCGGCGAGCTCGCCTGCTGGGGCCGCAACAACCTGCAGCAGCTCGGCTCGCCGGGCGCGAACAGCGTCACCCCACGCGCCGTCGTCTTCCCCTGAGAGCGAGCATCCCAAATGAACCGCACGCGCACCCTCCTTCTGTCGCTGGCGCTCGCCGCCGTCGCCGCCCCCTCCTTCGCGCAGCCGAAGGCCTCGCCGCCCATCTCCGAGGAGGCCAAGCGCTACTTCAAGGCCGGCGTCGACTTCCTCCACGATCCCGACGGCGCCCGTTATGAAGAGGCGTATCGCTCGTTCAAGCAGGCCTACGCCGCGACGCCGTCGTGGAAGATCCTCGGCAACCTCGGCCTCTCGGCGATGAAGCTCGAGCGGCTCGGAGACGCGATCGAGGCCTACGAGAAATATCTGGCCGAATCGGGCAGCGAGATCGACGCGGCCGAGCGGTCGCAGATCGAGCGAGATCTCCGCATGATCAAGGCCTCCGCCTCGACGCTGGTGCTCACCGCGCGCGGCGCCGAGGTGACCGTCACCGATCAGCGCCAGCGGTCCGACGGCAAGATGGCCGTCAACGGCTACACCATCGCCGCCGGCAAGACGGTCACCATCCTGGTGCAGGCGGGCCGACACTCGATCGACGCGCGCTACGGCGGAAGAGAAGAGCGCTGGGACGTCGAGCTCATCGCTGGCAAGTCGACGCCCCGCACCTTCGGCGGCGACACCGCCGCGGCCCCGCCCCCTGTCGCGAGCGCCTCGACCGCGGCCACGGCTGCCGCGGCGCCGCCCGCCGCGCCTCCGGCTGAGCCCCCGACCGACAAGCCCGCGCCGAAGTCGACGCTGAAGACCGTCGGGATGGTGTCGATGGGCGTCGGCGGCGCGATGCTCGTCGGCGGCGTGATCACGGGACTGATGGGAAAGAGCAAGCTCTCGCGGCTCGAGAGCGACTGTCCCAACAAGCGCTGCGCGCCCGACAAGCAGGGCGACGCAGACTCGATCGCCACCCTTCAGACGACGACGAACGTGCTGTGGATCGGCGGCGCGCTCGTCGCGGGCGCCGGCGCCGCGATGTTCTTCGTGGGGAGGAAGCAGGAGCAACAGGGCCGCTTCTTGAGGGTGGCGCCGATCGCGACGCGAAGCGGTGGCGGGCTGGTCGCGGTCGGCGCGTTCTGACGAGCGAGGCGCCGGCTCCTCCGCGCCGCTGCCTCTCGGGTCAGACCAAACAGGAGCAGGACCGGGCCCACCAGCCCTGGGTGGGGCTGGTGGTGCACGACGCGGGCGTCACCGCAGATACGCCGCGAGGTTCAGCCGCGCGCGCCGCGGCTCGCCCTCTGCCCTGTCGAGCCGCAGCGCGATCTCCTCGGGCGCGATCACTTGCACGAACAGCCGCCCCTTTTCGCCGGACGCGAACCCAGTTGGCACGAACGACACGCGCGGATCGTTGGAGGTCATCTTGCCGGGCTCGTACTCGCGCGACACCCGCAGCGGCGCGGCGGTGTCCCACGGGCCAAAATCCGTCCACGGCGAGTCGGGCGACGCGGCGTCGACGGGCGGCGCGCCCATCGGCACCAGGGCGACGAATTTGGGCGGAAACCCGCGGAGATCTCCGAGAAAATATCCGAACCCTTGCGCGTGGCGGACGAGGTGCATCTCGCGGTTCGCGATCTTCAGCGCCCCGAGCGAGACCGCGGTCTTCGGTGAGACCCCGACGACGCTGACGCCGCGCTCGAGGCGCGCGGGGGTCTCCCAGCGCACCACCGGGAAGAATGGCTCGGTCGACGCGGGGCTCCACACCCGAAGCTCCGGGATGTCCAGCTCCTCGCGGAGCGCCGCCTCGACGTACTCACTGCGCGATGAGTTGCCCGCGAGCAGGATGACGACCCCCTGCTCGCGCCAGTCACCCTCACCACCCCAGGGTGTGCTCGCCAGCATCGTCTTCAAGATCCTCACGCCGTCGCGGACGCGCGCGACGAGGTGCGCCGAGAGCGCGCCGTGCAGCGCCTCCGCGTGCCGACCGGGCGCGGAGACCGCCACCTCGCTGCCGTCGAGCCGCGCCGCGAGCAGCGCCTCGGGCGCCAGCGGCCTCGTCGCTTTTGTGTGCTTCACGCGCTCGAGCCCGAGCTCTCTCATGAAACGCACCCGGTTCTGCCGGGCGGCGAGGCTGCGCTTGTAGAGCTGCGGCTTGTTCGCGAGCTCGTCCGGCGGCGCCGCGTGCGGGCGCATCATCGGCACCTCTCGCTCTTCCATCTCCGTCCGCACCTCGGGGTGCTGGTGCACGAGCCACGCGAGCTCGTGCGACAGGTAGTCACCGCCGAGGTGATCGTCGCCGCTCGTCTGCAGCGTCTCGATGACGGTGCTGCCGCCGAGCTCTCGCTGCTCCTGCTCGGTCGCGGGGCGATAGCGCCCGCACGCCACGTCGAGGGTGCCGCCCCCGAAGTCGAACACCGCGAAGCGCAGCTCACCAGCCTTCGCCACCAGCGGCTCGACCTCCGGGTGCGCCGCCAGCTCGGGGCACACCTCGGCCGCGAACGCCTCGGGCTCGCTGCCTGCCATCTCGACGCTGATCTCGTCGGCGGAGATCGACTGCGGCACCGACAGCGACAGGCCCTTCTTCAGCTCCTCCTCGACGAGCGCGCGCGACCGCTCGTCGAACTTGGCGGGGTGCGTGAGCCTGTAGCGAAGGAACACCTCTTGCCCCGGCTTGTTGATCGCGCGGCCGAGCAGGTAGGCGTACGCGCGGATGAGCACGCGCACGCGCCCCTCGTCGAGCAAGAAGTCGCGCTGCCGCTCTCGGTCGCGCAGCTGCGGCGACTGGTCCAGGGAGATCACCCGCTCTGGCAGGCTCTTCAGCTCGCCGACGACGGCGCTCGGCGTCTGCGTCTCGGCGTCGCGCGCCGCGTGGCTGCCACGAACAATCCGCACGAGGTACGGGAACCGCTCGCGGCAGCCGCCGTCGCCGTCCACGCGCGCCATCTCGGCCCACAGCCGCTCGTGATCCTCGATCAGCAAGACGGCCGGGTTCTCGGCGCTCGCCGCGCGCTCGCCGCTGCCGAGGCGCAGGAGGACGCGGTAGCCGCGCTGCACGAGCGCCGCGACGCTGGAGGTGGTGCCGAAATCGACGCCGACCGCCGACAGCCTGCGGAACGCCTTCAGCGACGGCGAGGGGTCGCGCAGGCGCACCGGCAGCTCGGCCGTCCAGCGCAGCGTCGCCGCGTGCTCGCCGAAGGTGATCAGGTGCGTCGCCGACACGTCCAGCCGGACATCCTTGCCCTCGGGCGGGACGGGCGACAGCGCGGGGTGGCAGGTGTCGAGCACGAGCTCGGCCTCGGTCACCCGCCCGCCCGCGCGGCGCGTGGGCTCCTCCGTGAGCACGGCCGACAGGCCCGCCGCGGCCTGCCACGGGCTCGTGACGGTCGAGGGCTTGGTGTCGAGCGCCCATGGATCTCCGGTGCCCCGCGCCCACTCGGCCGAGAGCACCAGGCGCCACTTGCCCGTCCCGAGCCAGAAGCCCTCCTCCGGGTTCTGCAGATCGAACAGCCGGCGCGTCGGCGCGTCGAACAGCGAAGCGTCGGTCGCGTCGGCGAGATCGAGCGACGTGAACGACGGCCCCGGCCCTCGCAGCGCGACCGGTCGCAGCCGCAGGAGCCTCAGCAGGCGATCGGGGAGCGCGAGGCTCAGCGCGACGCTGTCACCCGCGTGCGGCGCGAGCGCGCGGAGCCTGGCCGTGAGCGTCAGGCTGAACGGGAACACCGGGCCGTCACGCTCTCCGAAGGTCGGCTCCGCCGCCTCGCCGACGCGCGCGCCGCCGAGGTCGAGCGCTCCCGCGAAGGGCCCCTCCGCGACCCCTGACAGGGTGACGCACAGCTCGCCCTCCTCGAGCCAGCCCTCGAACAGCGGCAGCGCGGGCGAGTCCTTCGCCAGCAGCTCGCCCGGCGACGACAGCGAGAACGTGACGCCGTCAGGCGTCCTCTTGTGCAGCGAGACCGATAGCTCGTCGACGCGGATCACGGCGCGTGATGCTAGCAGCGTCAGCCGTCGAGGTAGTGATACGGCGGCGGCAGCGCGAGGGTCGGCCCGATCGCGGCGCTGATCAGGATGAGCACGAGGCCCAGCACCCGCGACGCGGTCCGCGCGCGCGGCAGATCGACGAGGCGGCGGTCGAGCCACAGCCAGGCGATGACCGCGGACAGATCGAGCAAGGCCGCGTAGTCGGCGAGGTAGCGCATCGTGCCGGGGACCATCGAGAGCACGGCGATGAGCGCCGCCGAGGCCGCCGCGAACCACGCGAGCTCGAGCCTGGGCAGCGCCGGCTTCGGTCGGGCCCTTCGCCACCACGCGACGCCGAGCGCGGCGAAGATCACC
>CAUJFL010000081.1 GCA_963169165.1 Myxococcota bacterium
GAGAAGCGCACGTCGACCAGCTCGTCGTCGATGGGCGTGACCGACGCGACCACCGTCGTGCGGACGAGGCCGGTGAAGCGGCTCGTCGAGAACCCGAAGCCGAGACAGTCGACCTCGAGCTGCCCGCCGACGTCACCCGACGGGGTCTCCATGATGGTCTTCGTCACCATTCGCAGGTGAGGAGAGTTTGCCTCGACGACGTGCGGCTCGGGCTGGATCTTCATCCCGTGCACGTACTTGAAGTGCGCGGTGTCGACGACGTTCTCGGCCATCTCCTGGTTGTGTGTGCGCAGCTGCCAGCGCTTGCGAAAGAAGGGGGTCCACTCTTCTTCGTTGGACTCGGGGACGACCGGCACATGCCAAGTGGGGGGCGCCTTGTCGATGTCGTGCCAGACCATCACGAGGCCGTTGACCTCCTCGACCGGCCAGCACGCGACGCCCGCGCGCGGGGGGACGCGCGACGCGTACGGCACCTCGACACACTCGCCGCTGCCCGCGAATTTCCAGGCATGAAACGGGCACACGAGGTTGTCACCGTCGACCTTGCCCCCGTGCCCGAGGTGGGCGCCGAGGTGCGGACAGTACGCGTCGAGGACGCTCAGCTTCCCGCTCTCCGATCGGAACGCGACCAGGTCCTTCCCGAAGTACTCGAGCGGCACCACCTTGCCGACGGGGAGCTCGTCGGAGTAGGCGACCTGAAACCACCCGCGCGGATAGCGCGGAAACGGGAACCTCGGCGTGCGCGCGTTCATGGGGCGCCCGCTCGTGCAAGTCGAATACCAGCGCGGTCCTGCCAATGAAACACGTTCTACCGAGTCGCTGGTCGAAGGTCTTGCGCGGAGGGCGCGCAACCTTTGCGACTAGCGGACCACCGAGAGCGACACGCGCTTGCGGGCGGCGACGTCGCGGAGCTTGCCCCGCTTGGCGGCGACGACCGGCGGGTCGTCGGTCAGCTCGCCGACGAGATCGTAGTCGCTCGCCTGGGTGATGGTCACGCGGCGCAGCTCACCCGCGGCGCACTCACCTCCAGAGAGATAGACCTGACCGTCGATGTCGGGCGCCTGCCCCGCGTGCCGCCCCATCATCACGTACTCGTGCTCGTCGCTCGTCCCCTCGACCAGCACGTCGAGGGTCCGCCCGACGAGCGCGGCGTTCTTCTCGTGGGCGATCTTGCGCTGCAGCGTCATCAGCCGCCGGTGGCGCGACGCCGCCGTCCTCGCGGGCACCTTCTGATCTTGCGCGTAGCTGCCGCTCGTCGGCTCGTCGGAGTAGCGGAACACGCCGACGCGATCGAGCGCGGCCCACGACACGAACTCGCACAGCTCGGCGAAGTGCGCGTCGGTCTCGCCGGGGTGGCCGACGATGAACGCGCTGCGGAAGACCAGCTCGGGGACGCGCTTGCGCAGGCGCTCGACCACGCGCCGGATCCTGTCGCCGCCGTGGCCGCGCTTCATCCTGCGGAGCAGCTCGTCGGAGACGTGCTGGAGCGGCATGTCGACGTACGGCAAGACGCGCGGGTGCGACGCGAGCAGCTCGAGCAGCGCGTCGTCCAGCGTCTCGGGATAGAGATAGTGGACTCGCGTCCACCTCACGCCCGGCACGTCGGCGACGCGCTCGACGAGGGTCGCGAGCGCGTGGCGGGTCGAGCGGTCGAGATCGCGCCCGTACGCGACGGTGTCCTGCGAGACGAGGTTGATCTCGAACACGCCCTGCGACGCGAGCTCCTCGACCTCGCGCACGACGTCGTCGGCGTCGCGCGAGCGCTGCTTGCCGCGCAGCTGCGGGATCACACAGAACGAGCAGGTGCGGTTGCACCCCTCGGCGATCTTGACGTAGGCGCTCGCCTTGCCGGTCGTCACCGTGCGCGGAGAGCTCGCCTGCACGAGCCACTCGGCCGGGTTGCCGACGAGCATGCGCGCGGCCTCGCCGGCGAGCACGTCGCCGAGCTTCAGCATGTCGCTCGAGCCGAGGAAGTGGTCGACCTCGGGCATCGCGTCGGCGAGCTCGGTCGGGTGCCGCTGCGACAGGCACCCCGCGACGACGAGCGTCTCGCACGCGCCCGACTCCTTGTGCTCGGCCATCTCGAGGATGGTGTCGACCGACTCCTTCTTGGCGCTGCCGATGAACCCGCAGGTGTTGACGACGATGACCTCGGCGGCCGCCGGATCGTCGACGAGCCGGTAGCCGCTCGACTCGGCGACGCCGAGCATCACCTCGCTGTCCACGCGGTTCTTGGGGCAGCCGAGGCTGACGACGTACAGACTCTTCTTCACGCGCGCGCCTTAGCTCGGTTCGCGCGACGGCGCGAGATCAGCGCC
This sequence comes from Myxococcota bacterium, assembly GCA_963169165.1. Classification (GTDB taxonomy): domain Bacteria; phylum Myxococcota_A; class Polyangia; order Polyangiales; family Polyangiaceae; genus JADLFU01. The sequence goes on from CAUJFL010000081.1 coordinate 2,319, forward strand.
CGAGGGTCGCGTCGCCGATCTTGCTGGCGCTGTCCGTCACCACGCCGGTCGCGAAGGCGCCGTTGCTCCACGGGAACGAGAACGTCGTGGCGCCCGCGACGACGCGCAGCGTGCCCTGCGTGAGCTGGTCGCCGTAGGCGTCGAAGGCGCCGTGGACCGCGACCGCGTCGAAGGATTTGTCGTCCGTGCTCAGCGTACCGGTCAGCTCCATGCTGGTGGTCGAGACGCAGAGCGGGTGTACGAGCGCGCGGTTGCCGCACGCGGCCCGCGTCGTGCTGGTCGGCGCCTTGTCGAGGCGCAGCGTCAGCGCGGTCGTCGGTCGCCCCGAGATCGTGGCCGTGCCCTTGAAGTCGCCCGTGGTCACTGCGCTCACCTCGGCCGCGCCGAAGCCGTAGCCGCCGGGCGCGCCGTCGTCGGCGTCGTCTCCGCCGCCGCATCCGGCGCAGAGGGTCGTGAGCAACAGCGCTGAGGCGAGCGTGGCGAGGCGCATGAGCTCGACGATAGCATCGCGCGCGGCCGCGGCCTCATCCGAGCGTCGCGCGCGCCCCCCAGGGACACGCGAACTCGACGCCCTCGGGCAGCACCCAGAGCACCGGCGAGCTCGGCGGAGCCTCGGGCCACGGGCCGTCGCCATCGGTGAAGTAGACGACGCCGTCGACCGCGAGCTGAGCGAGGAAGCTCGGCGCGAACGCGGGGCGGAGATCGGTCCCGCCGCGGCCGACGACCTCGCGCAGCACGCCGTCGAACGGTCCCACGCGCGCGATCTCCGCGTCGATCTCGGCCACGATGAGCTCGGCGTGTCGCGCGAGCTCGCCGAGGTGCCGCGCGATCTCGGCGAGCGCGGCGTCCGAGATGCTCGCCGACGTGTCGAGCGCGACGAGCAACCGCGGACGCGAGTCGACGCGCCCCAGCCAGGCGCGCCCCGGCACCTCGCCGACGCGCGACGGGAAGCGGCGGTTCGGTCGGCTCCACGTGTGGTCTGGAGACCGCCTGTCCGCGACGAACCGCTCGAGCGCGGCCCGCCAATCGAGAGGTTTGTCAGGCGCGCGCGTCGCGCCCTCGAGCAGCTCCAGCAGGCGACCTGGCTCGCGGCCCGCCAGCGTCGCGTGCTCGGGCGCGCCGCCGTCCAGCTCCCGTCGCTCGCCCGCCGCCGCGATGGCGTCGCGCACCAGCGCCGGGGTAGGGTCCACCGCGGGGACGCCGCGCGCGCGACCCTCCTGCTGCGGCCGGTGATCGTCGACGAAGCGCGGCGTGGCCTGGAGCGTCGAGGGATCCGCCTCGCGCGCCGCGACCAGGCGCAGATAGCGCTCGCGCGTGCTCTGTCCCCTCTTCAAGCCCCAACGAGTGAACGAGGCGAGCGTGATGGGCGACGGGAGCGGCTCGGTGATCCACTCGTTGGCGGAGATCTCCTTCGCGAGCTCCATCAGCTCGGGGTGGGCAGGGTCCGACAGCGCGGGATCGGTCAGGTGCCCGAGCACGACGTGGTGCACCTCGTGCAGCAAGATCCCGAGCGTGAACTCGGGGCGACGCGCGAGCGCCTCGCGGTTGACGTGCAGGTAGAAGCGTCGCCCGTGGAGCGACACGCCCATCGAGTCGACCGACGGGTCTTCGACGAGGTCGAGCCTGGCGACGACCGCGGCATAGTACGGGTAGCGCGCGAGCCAGCCCGGCGACGCGACGAGCTCGGCGAGCGATTTCACGCGGGCCGGACCGGCGTGATGCCAGCGCGCTTCAGCGCGTCGACCAGCTCGAGCGCCCACGGCGACGGCCCCGCGGCGCCGACGCGCGAGAGGAGGTGGCCCAGCGAGACGCGCGCGGGCGTGCTCTTGCGCGCGTCGCCGCGGCGCTCGGGATCGTCGAGGTGCGCCGAGAGCGCGCGGATGCAGAGGCCCAGGCGGTGCTGCTTCGACGGCTCGCGCACGAAGCCCGACACGAGCGCGTCGGCGCGGCTGTTGGCGAAGTTCTGCAGCAGCTCGCGCGGCCTCGGCTCCGCGAACGGCAGCATCGTCGGGTTGTCGGCGAGCGCGCGCTGGAGCCGCTCGCGATGGTCTCCTGGGAGCCTCGTGAAGAGCGCGTCGAGCGCGGCGAAGTCGAGCTTGCCGCTCGCGGCGAGCACGCCCGCCTCGGGCCCCGAGAGCGGCGCCTCGAGCCTGTGCGCCAGCTCGTCGAACAGATCGGTGCGCCCCGCGCGCGACGCGGCGTCGAGCGACGCCAGCGCGCGCTCGTGCGCCTGGCCGCGCACGAGCATCGCGCGCACGTCGAGACCGAGCCCCGAGTCGGCGAGCTCGCGCCGCGACAGGAGCGCCTCGAGCCACGCGCCGGGGAGATAGCCGCCGAGCGCGTCGCGCAGCAGCGTCTCGTCGCGCGCCTCGGTCGGGGTGAGCGTCGCCAGCAGCTGCGACACATAGACCCACGTGCGGGGGCACACGTCGTCGAGCGCGCGATCGTGCGCCCGCACGACCGCCGTCACGGCCGCGTGGACCTCGTGCTCGTGCGCCCACGACAGCCAGGCGCCGCGGTCCGCGCGCACCGAGAGATGCAAGAACCTCGCGGAGAGCGCCGGATCGAGCGGCGTCACCTGGTAGCTCCCGTCCTGGGGATTGATGGCCGCGAAGCACACCCACCCGTCGGGCAGCCGGTACTCATGCAGCGCGCGCGCCGTGAGGAGCTGGAGCGCGGGCTGCTGGATGTAGCGCGGCGCGCGGTTCAGCTCCTCGAGCAGCAGGATGCCCGCGCCGCCCTCCGGCAGGATCGACGGGCTCGCGTAGCGCGTGCGTCCGTCTTCGATCACCGGCAAACCCACGAGATCGGGCGGCTCGAGCAGGCTCAGATCGAGGACGGCGAGCGCGACGCCGAGCCGCGCCGCCGCCTCGCGGACGATCTCGCTCTTGCCGATGCCCGTCGGCCCCTCGAGCAGCGCGGCGCGGCGGGCGCGGTACGCGAGCGACAGCACCTGCGTGACGCGCTCGCCGAGCGGGAGGGACGCGCGCGACGGCGCGGGCGTGTTGGTAGGGCTTGGTCGTGTCATCTCGCTGCCCCGCGCCTCGGCGGGCCTACATGGCATACTCTCCTCCGCGCCGCGCGGCTCGTCGCGGCGCTTACCCGGAGAGAGGCATCATGCGAACAGCTTTGACTTCGACGACGTGGCTGGTGCTCGTGGCTGGTGTGGGCGGCGTGGCCGCGTGCGGAGGTTCGGAGTTCGACGCCAGCGCGCCCCCGAGCGGCGGCGTGGCGGGGACCAGCGCGGCGACCTCCGGGAGAGGGGGATCCACGGCGGGGGCAGGCGCGACGTCGCAGGGCGGCGCTGCGCAGGCTGGTTCGTCACAAGGCGGCGCCTCGCAAGGCGGTTCAGCGCAGGCCGGTTCGTCACAAGGCGGTTCAGCGCAGGCCGGTTCGTCACAAG
>CAUJFL010000082.1 GCA_963169165.1 Myxococcota bacterium
TTGCCGTCCATCGTCGCGAACTGAAACACCCCGCCGGTCGCCGCGCCGCCGCCTGCGTTGCCCGACAGCGGCACGGGCGCGCCGACGAGCCCGGCGATGGGCTTCGGGGCCGCCCCCGCCTGCGCGAGCCCGAGGGCGTTCGCGAGCAGGCTGGTCGAGGAGTTGGGCACGATGGTGTCGTCGACGACCTCCTGGATGAGCACGCTCGTCGGCGCGCGCCCCGCGACCTCGGGCAGCGGCGCGCCGAGCACGAACGGCGCGAAGTTCGCGGCGTCGCCGGCGTCGACGATCCCCTGCGCGGCGACGAAGAAGCGCGCGACGTCTCCGTCGCCGGTGCCCGGCGGTCGGAACCCGTTGACCAGCACCTTGAAGGTGTTCGAGTCGCGCATCAGCGTCGTCAGCCCCGCCCCGCCGACGTTGAGCACGGCCGCGCGCACCGAGCGGGTCAGCGACAAGAACGTCGCGCCCTGCACCGAGCCGAACGAGTGCCCGATGTACAGCACCTTCGTCACGTCCAGATCGGGCACGCCGTCGGGCGCGCCGACCGGCAGGACGTCGAGCGTCGACAGCGTCTCGATCAGCCGCGCGAGCGTGAGCTGGTCGAGCGTCATCTGCCTGAAGTTGTCGCGCGCGCGCCCCATGTCGAAGGTGCCCGTCTTCGCGTCGATGCCGAAGAACGAGAACGTGGGGAACGAGTCCTTGCTCGGCTTGCGATCGCCGTGCTCGGGCGAGTCGATGCCGATGACGGCGACGCCGCGCGGCGACAGCGACGCGAGGCGCTCGGAGGTGCCCCAGGTGCCGTCGCGATCGCCGTTGAGGCCGTGCGCGAAGATCACGACGGGGCGCGGACCGGACGAAGATTTGTCCGAGAAATCGAGGTTGAACGGCAGATCCACGCTCGCCTGCGGCTGCGGCACGCCGTCCTTCACGACGAACTTGGCGTCGGCCTTCGAGCGGTACTCGTGGGTGGTGAAGCGCCCCGTGAAGCCGACGCGCACGGGGTCGACGTCGCGCTTGCCGTCCTTCGCGACCTCGACCGACACGAGCGCGGGCGGAGCCTCGGCCTGGAGCGCGGCGGCGGCGGTCCTCAGCTCGTCGTGCGGCCCGAGCGTGGTGAACGTCGTCGCGAGCACGAGCTTCGCGTCGCCGAGCGCGGCCTTGTCCCGCACGATCGTCAGGGCCGCGCGCACCTCGTCCTCGTACGCGCCCGTCGCCTCGCCAGACAGCAGCGCGCGCGTGTCGGCGCTCGAGCCCACGCGCGCGCCTCCCGCGTCCCTCACGGCGTCGGTGACGACGAACGCGTAGCGGGTGCGAGGTCGCAGGGGCGCGCGCGGCGCGAAGACGACGGCGTAGTCACCCGCCGGGATCAGCTCCTCGGGATCGGTCGGGAAATACAGCTCGTCGTGCGCGACGACCTCGCCGAACCCCGGCGACGACGGCTCGACGTTCACGAGGCGCGCGGCGCCGACCAGCGATCCGGGCTCGAGCGGGCCGCTGAAGTGCGCGACCGCGCCGCCCACGGTCGAGAACCCGTCGTTCGCGTTCAGCTCGTCGACCTGCGTGGGATACGTCGAGACGAACATGTCCGCCGTCGTCGCCGCGCCGATGTTCACGCGCAGGCCGGTCTTCGACGTCGGGTCCGCCCTCGTGTAGCGGTTCGACGGGAACGGCGTCAGCCTGGTCGACGCCGCGGCGCCGTAGAGCGCCTGGGTCTTGGCCTCGGGCTCGACGACGCTCGAGGTGGTCGGCGGCGAGGCCGCGGGCTCGTCGCCTCCGCCGCACGCCGCGAGCACCAGGGAGACGAGGAGGCTAGATGACGTCACGGTTCGCATGCGCGCGATCCTGCGCTTTCGCGCCGGGTTGGTCTACCCTCGCCCGCGCATGTCCAGCGACGCCCTCACCTCTCACCTCACCGAGTCCCGCAGGTTCGAGCCGTCGCCCGAGTTCCGCGCGCGAGCGCGCGTGAAATCTCTCGACGAGTACCAGCGCCTGTACCGCGAGAGCCTCGACGACCCGCGCGCGTTCTGGGAGCGCGAGACCTCCGACCTCGTGTTCCGCACCCGCGCGACCTCGACCTGCGACGGCGCGCCGCCCCACGCGCGCTGGTTCACCGGCGCGACGCTGAACCTCACCGAGAGCTGCCTCGACCGCCACCTCGCGACCAGCGATCGCCACAAGGCCGCGATCATCTGGGAGGGCGAGCCCGAGGCGGGCGGGCGCCCCGTCGAGACGCGCACGGTCACCTACGGCGAGCTTCACCGCGAGGTCGTCGCGCTCGCGGGCGCGCTGCGCGCGCTCGGCGTCACGAAGGGCGACCGCGTGATCCTCGACCTGGGCCTGGTCCCCGAGGCCGCGATCGCGATGCTCGCGTGCGCGCGGATCGGCGCGGTGCACGGCGTCGTGTTCGGCGGGTTCGCCGTCGAGGCGCTTCGAGATCGCATCAACGACTGCGGCGCCAAGGTCGTCATCACGCAGGACGGCGCGTTCCGCCGCGGCAACGTCGTCCCCATGAAGGCCACGGTCGATCGCGCGCTCGAGGAGGCGAAGTCGGTCGAGAAGGTGATCGTCTTGCCGCGGCTCGGGGCCGCGCACGCGCCGATCGCGCTGCAGCCGGGGCGCGATCTGCTCTGGAGCGACGCGCTCGCGCTGGATCCGAGGGGCGGCGCCGCGCCCGAGATCGTCGACGCGGAGCACCCGCTCTTCATCCTCTACACGTCGGGCTCGACCGGGAAGCCCAAGGGAGTCCTGCACACGACCGCGGGCTACCTCGCCGGCGCGCACGTCTCGACGCGCTACGCGTTCGATCTTCGCCCCGAGGATCTGTTCTGGTGCACGGCCGACATCGGCTGGGTCACCGGCCACAGCTACGTCGTCTACGGCCCGCTCTCCAACGGCGCGACGGTCCTGATGTACGAGGGGGCGCCGAACGCGCCCGATCCGGGCCGCTTCTGGCGCATCATCGAGCGGCACGGCGTGACCGTGCTGTACACGGCGCCGACGGCCATCCGCGCGTTCATGCGGTGGGGAGATCAGCACCCGTCGGCCTGCGATCTGTCGTCGCTGCGGCTGCTCGGCTCGGTCGGCGAGCCGATCAACCCCGAGGCGTGGGTCTGGTACCACACCGTGATCGGCAAGGGCCGCTGCCCGATCGTCGACACCTGGTGGCAGACAGAGACGGGCACGATCATGATGGTCACGCTGCCGGGCGCGACGTTCGGCAAGCCCGGCTCGACGGGGCTGCCGTTCTTCGGGGTCGAGCCCGACATCTGGCGCGCCGACGGCTCCTCCGCCGCTCCCAACGAGGGCGGCAAGCTCGTGCTCAAGCGCCACCACCCGTCGATGCTCCGCACCATCTGGGGCGACGACGAGCGCTACCAGAAGACCTACTACTCCGAGTTCTCCGGGACCTACTTCACGGGCGACGGCGCGCGCCGCGACGAGGACGGCTACTACTGGGTGCTCGGCCGCATCGACGACGTGCTCAACATCGCCGGGCACCGCGTCGGCACGGCCGAGATCGAGAGCGCGGTCGTCGGGCACCCCGCGGTCGCCGAGTGCGCGGCGGTCGGCCGGCCCGACGAGCTGAAGGGACAGGCGCTCGTCGTGTTCGTCACGCTGAAGCTCGGTCACGACGCGGGCCCGTCGATGCGCGAGTCGATCCTCGAGCAGGTCTCGCGCGACATCGGCAAGTTCGCGCGGCCCGACGAGGTGCGCTTCGCCGACGCGCTGCCGAAGACCCGCAGCGGCAAGATCATGCGCCGCTTCCTGAAGGACATCGCGGCGGGCCGCTCGGCCACCGGCGACGCGTCCACGCTCGAGGATCTCACCGTCCTCGCCAAGCTCTCGGCGAACGAAGAATGACCCCGCTCGCGCGGCGCCTCTCGAACCGGCTCGACGATCTCCGGGGCCTCGCGCGCGAGCTGGCCTCGGGCGCGCCGCGTCCGTCGTACCGCGACGCCCTGGCGACCGAGCTCGGCCTCGTCCCCGACGCGGTGACGCGCGTGCTGCCGTGGCTCCTCCGCGCGCGCGACGACGCCGACTGGTCGCTGCTGCGCGTCGTCGACGAGCACGCGGAGCGCCTGCCGTGGGCGCTCGCGCTCGAGCAGGACGACGAGCGGCTCACGTGGCGTCAGCTGTCGGCGGCGACCTCTCGCTACGCGCGCGCGCTCCTCGAGCTCGGCGTGCGCGCGGGCGACGTGGTCGCGCTGATCGGCCACAATTCCCCTGATTTTCTGGTGATCTTGCTCGCCGTCACGCGGCTCGGCGGCGTGACGGCGCTCGTGAACAACCGCCTCGAGGGGCAGCCGCTCGCGCACGCGGTGCTCGCCGCGAAGAGCAAGCTCGTCATCGTCGAGCGCGGCCTCGAGCAGCACGTCGCGGCGCGGCCCGAGATCGCGGCGGGCGTCTCGCGCGTCGTGACGTTCCGGCGCGGCGAGCTCGACGAGCTCGCCGAGGCGACGAGCAAAGAGCCGCTGCCGCGCGCGCGCGTGCGGGCCGGCGACGACTTTTGCTACATCTACACCTCGGGCACCACGGGCCTGCCCAAGCCCTGTCACGTCACCCACGGGATGATGCTGGTCCGCGGCGCGCTCGCGGGCGTGCTCGGCTTCGGCTACCGCCCGGGCGACAAGCTCTACTCGGTGCTGCCGCTCTATCACTCGAGCGCGCTGATGCTGGGCTTCGGCGGGTGCGTCGTCACGGCGACGCCGATGGCGCTCCGCGCCGCGTTCTCGGCGCGCGCGTTCTTCCCCGACGTCGTGAGGTACCACGCGACCGCGACGCTCTACATCGGCGAGCTGTGCCGCTACCTGCTGTCGACGCCGCCGTGCCCCGAGGAGCGCGACAACCCGCTGCGCATCGCGATGGGCAACGGCCTGCGCGCCGATCTGTGGGACGACTTTCAGCGACGCTTCGGCCTCGCCGAGCTCCGCGAGTTCTACGGCGCGACCGAGGCGCCGGGCGGCATCATGAACTTCACCAGCCGCAAGGGCTCGGTCGGGCGCCTGCCGATGCGGCGCCTGCTGCCTCTGCGCCTCGTGCGCTACGACGTCGAGCGCGACCTCCACGTGCGAGGGCCAGACGGCCTCTGCGTCGAGTGCGGACCAGGCGAGGTCGGCGAGCTGATCGTCCTCTTGAAGGACAACCCCCTCACGTCGTTCCAGGACTTCAAGGGCTACACCGACGAGGCCGCGACCAAGAAGAAGCTCCTGTTCGATGTCCGCGCGCCCGGTGATCGCGCGTTTCGCTCGGGCGATCTGCTGCGCTTCGACGAGGACGACTACTTCTACTTCGTCGATCGGATCGGCGACACGTTCCGCTTCAAGGGCGAGAACGTCTCGACCGCCGAGGTCGCCGAGATCATCGGCCAGGCGCGCTTCGTCACGGCGGCGCAGGTCACCGGCGTCGCGTTGCCGGGCGTCGACGGACGCGCGGGCTTCGCGAGCGTCGTGTGCGACGGCGCCTTCGATCCTGTGGAGTTCTCGCGGACCGCGAGCGAGCTGCCCGACTTCGCGCAGCCGCGGCTCGTGCAGGTGACGCACGAGCTGGCGACGACAGGCACGTTCAAGCTCACGCGCAAGCAGATCTCGCTCGACTCGCTCGATCCCGCGCGCGACGAGCTGTGGCTTCGCGCGCCCGACGGGGCCTACGCGCGGCTCGACGAGGCGGGCTTCGCGGCGCTGCGCGAGGGCCGCGCGCGCGTCTGACCGTCGAGGCGGCTCACCCCTTCACGCCACCCGAGGTCAGCCCGCCGACGAGGTGGCGCTGGGTCAGATAGAACAAGGCCATCACCGGCGCGCTCACCACGAGCGCTCCCGCGGCGAAGCGCCCCCAGTCGGCGTCGTGCTCGCCGACGTAGCGCGACAGGAGCACCGGCAGCGTGAACGACTCCTCGCGAGACAGCAGCGTCGCGGCGAGGATGAATTCGTTCCACGCGCTCATGAACGAGAAGAGGAAGGTGACGGCGATGGCGGGCCGCGCGGCGGGCAGCACCACGCGCACGAACGCGCCGAGCCTCGTCGCGCCGTCGACCATCGCGGCCTCTTCCAGCTCCCTCGGGATGGCCTCGAACGCGCTTCGGAGCTGGAACACCGAGAACGGGATCGACGTCGACGCGTAGCAGACGACGAGCCCGGTGCGCGTGTCGAGCAGCCCGAGCGTCGAGAGGATGACGTACAGCGGGATGGCCGACGCGACGGTGGGGAACATCTGCGTCGCGAGCAGCGCGGAGACGCCCGTCCGCTTGCCGACGAACTCGAACCGCGCGAGCGCGTAGGCAGCCGGCAGCGCGAACAAGCAGCCTGCCGCCGCGGTCGCGAGCGACACGACCACGCTGTTGGCGAGCTGCCGCCCGAACAGCCACGCCCCCGAGGACGACGTCGCCCCGAGGACCGCGCGCAGGTTGTCCAGCGACGGTCGCGTCGGCAGCGGCAGCGCGGTCGGCTCCGGCACGCGCGACGACGACAGCGCGAGCGTGACGACCCACAGGACGGGGTACAGCGCGAAGGCGGTCGCGACGACCAGCGCGGCGTGCACGAGCGCCAGCTCCCACGCGGAGGCGCGCCGGATCACGACGCGCTCCTCCGCTCGAGCGCGCGGGAGCCGACGAACAGCAGCGCGAAGATCAGCACGCTGTAGGCCGCCGCATAGCCGAGCTGCGCCTCTCGCGCGAAGGCCCACCGATACGCCTCGGAGACCAGGATGTCGGTCGTGCCGTCGGGATCTCCCGAGGAGACGAGGAACACGACGTTGAACATGTTGAACGTCCACACGGCGCCGAGCGCGACGGCGGGCGCGAGCACCGGCCGCACCATCGGGAGCGTCACGCGGAGCAGGCGCTCGAGCCTCGTCGCGCCGTCGACCATGGCCGCCTCGAGCACGTCGTCGGGCACGCTGGTGAGCGCGCCCATCATCACGACGACGAAGAAAGGAAACCCGAGCCAGACGTTGGTCAACAGGTTGGCGCTGAACGCGGTCGAGAAGCGAGAGAACCAAGAGACGGGCTCGACGCCCACGAGCGCGAGCAGCGCGTTCACCGCGCCCATCTGTCGGTGAAACATGCCCTTCCACGCGAGCGCGGTCACGTAGGACGGCACCGCCCACGGCACGATCAGCAGCACGCGGTAGATCGCCTTGCCACGCAGATCGCGCCGCGACAGCAGCAGGCCGAGCGCGCCGCCGAGCAGCACGTGCAGCGTGATGTTGGCCGCCGTCCACAGCACCGTCACCAGCAGCACGAGGTAGAACGAGCCCGTCCCGAGCAGCGCGCCGCCGCGCGCCGTGAGGATCGTGACGTAGTGCGCGAGGCCGACGAAGCGCGCGTCGTCGCCGCGCCCCGCGAAGAACGACGTCGCCGCGCCCGCGACGAGCGGCGCCACGACGAGCACGAGCACCGCCACGGCCGCGAAGGCGACGTAGCCGTACGCCGGGAGCGAGCGCCTGAGCGCTCCCGTCGCCACCGCCTCCCGCGCTCGCCTCGCCGCGACGGCGGAGAGGCCCAGCAAGACCACGCCGACGAGCGCGACGTACGGCGTCGCGTCGACCCTGGGCGGCAGCGGTCGGCGCACGTCGTCGAACCTGTGCGCGGCCTCCGCGAGCGCGTCGCGGGCGGAGGCGTCGCCGCGCAGCACCTTGCGGAGCGCGCGATCGGTCGGCTCGAACACGAGCCGCATCGCCGGGCGCGACGGCATCGGCTCGGCCTCGGCCGCCGCCCGCGCGAACGCGAGCAAGAACGGATCGGTGCGCTCGGCGGAGGTCGGCGTCGCGCGCGTCGTCACCGTCCTGCCCACGCGCGCGCGCAACTCGGCCGCCTGCTCTGACGCGAGCCACGTCACCAGCGCGACCGCCGCCCCGCCGTCGCGCCCCCGCGGCGTCAGGAACGCGGCCTCGACGGTGAGCAGCGGGCGCATCGGCCGACCGGTCGCGCGCAGCCTCGGCAGCGGCACGACCCGGTACGGCGGCGGCGCGCGGAGATCGCCCGCCATCCAGGGCCCGCCGATCGCCGCCGACGCCTTGCCAGATCCAAACAATTCTGACACGAGCGAGGGAGTCGCGTCCTCGGGGACGAGCCCTCGCCTCGTCAGCGCGGCGACGAGCTCGATCGACGAGGCGCCCTCCGGGGTCGCGAGGCCGAAGGTGTCGTCGGGACCCAGGAACACGGCGCCGAACGCAGCGGCGAACGGCGCGTGCGCGTACGCCGAGCCCGAGGCGTGGGCGAGGATCACGCCGCCTGGCGCCGGGCGCGCGCGCTCGAACAGCGCCTCGAGATCGGGCGGATCGTCCGGGACCTGCGCCGTGTTGAGGTAGAGCGCGAGGGTCTTCTGCGACAGCGGGACGCCGACGAGCTTGCCCTCCCAGGTGACCGCGCGGACGGCCGACTCGGCGAGGCTCGCGCACGGCTCGGGCGACGGCAGCTCGGCCACGATCCCGCGCGCGACGAAGTCTCCGATGCGCTCGTGGGCGTCGATGAAGACGTCGGGGCCGTCACCGCGCGGGACGGCCGCGTGCAGCTTGGTCGCGTACCCTTCGAACGGGACCGCGAGCACCTCGATCTGCCCCCCAGGGAACCGCGAGAGGATGGCTGACAGCGCGCGCTGCTCTGCCCCGCCCTCACGGTACGCGTGCCAGAGGACCAGCGGTCGCGCCGCGGACGCAGGGGAAGAGAGCAGCCACGCGGCGAGGAGGGCCACGCACGCCGCGAGGCGACGACGCGCCTCACTCGAGATCATGCGGCGCCACGGTCGTGCGCGCGAGCCGCGGGGTGGCGGCGGTGAGCGCGTCGAGCGAGGCCGCGCGCGTGCCGACGGCCGCGATCACGAGATCGTCGGCGGACAGGCGGGCGCGCAGCGCGGCGTTGGCCCGGTCGACGTCCACCTCGGCCACGCGCTGGAGGTAGCTGGCGTGGTAGCCGTCCGGGAGCGCCAGCACCGCCGCGTCGAGCTCGCGGTGCGCGCGCTTCTCGGCCGTGTCGACCTCGAACACGTGGCTGCGCGCGAGGTATGACTTTGCAAACTCGACCTCTTCGGCCGTGAGGCCGTCGTTCACCAGCCGCTCGAGCAGGTCGAGCTGCAGCGCGAGGCAGGCGGGCGCGTCGGCCTCTCCGGGCGCGGTCCACATCGACCACGCCTCGCGGCGCCGATCGAGCGAGAGCCGCGACGAGGCGCCGTACGACCAGCCGCGCTTGCCGCGGACCTCGTTCATGAGGCGGGCGGTGAAGGTCCCGCCGAACGCCGTGTTGGCGACGATGAGCGCGTGGTGATCGCCGTCGTCGCCGCGGGTGCCGAGCGTGCCGATCGAGAGCTGCACCTGCGTCCGCTCGGGTTTGTCGACGAAGACCAGCTCGCGGCCGACGCGTCGGACCGGATCGCAGACGGGATCCTGGTGCGGGACGCCCTCTGGCAGCCCCGCGAGCAGACGCTGGGCGAGCTCGCGGCCTCGCGCGTCGTCGACGTCGCCGTAGACCGTGACCCACGCGTTGGCGCGGGTGATCGTCGCTGCGTGCCAGCCCACCACGTCGGCGCGCGTGAGCGCGGCGAGCGACGTGACGCTGCCTGCCACGCGGCGCGCGTAAGGGTGCCCATGGAACAGCGTCCTTCGCAGCGCGCGCGACGCGAGGCCGCGATCGTTGTCGCGCGCCTCGACGAGCTCGGCCTGCGACTCGCGCACGAGCTTGGAGAGCTCGGCGGGCTCGAACGCGGGGCTCGCGAGCAGCCGCCCCACCAGCTCGAACAGCGCCGACGCGTTGCGGGCGAGCACCTCGCCGCTGACGGTGACCGCCGACATCGAGGCGTCGGCGCCGATCTCTGCCCCGAGCCGGTCGACCGCGTCCTCGATGCCCTTTCCGTCGAGCCCGGCGCCGCCGCGCCGGAGCATCCGCATCGACGCCCGCGCGAGCCCCTCGCGCTCGACGGGATCGTGCGCGCCGCCTTGGCCGAACGCGATCGAGAACCCGACCAGCGGCAGCGCGCTCGACGGCTCGACGTGAAGCCTCACTCGGCCTCCGCTTCGTCGTCGCCCGACGGTCGCACCAGGATCACGGTGCGCGACGACGGCGTGAGATACCGGCGCGCGGCGCGGAGCAGATCGTCGGGCGTCAGGCGGCGCACCGCCGAGAGGCGACGAAACGCGTCGGAGGGATCGCCGGTGACGACGCTCCAGAACCCGATCTGTTCGGCCTTGCCCGCCACCGTCTGCAGCCCCGAGAGCGCGCCGAGCTCCATCTTGGCCTTCACGCGGGCGAGCTCGTCGTCGGTCGGCGGCGAGGCCACGATCTCGGCGAGCTCGCGGTCGAGCACCTCGAGCAGCGCCTCGGCGGTCACGTCGGGCCGCGCCGTCACCGAGATCTCGTAGAGCCCCGGATCTCGGAACGTGCTGACCCACCCGCGGCAGTCGATCGCGAGCTCGCCGCGCTGCACGAGCGCTCCGTAGAGGCGAGAGCCGCGCCCCGCGAACAGGACGTCGTTGACCACCGACAGCGCCGCGTGATCCTGATCGCCGAGCGCGGGGCCGCGGTACGCGACGACGAGGCGCTCCGTCTCCGTGGGCTTGTGGACCTCGACGCGGCGCTCCTCGGTCTGCGGCGGCTCGGGGCGCACGTCCTCGCGGGGGCGCGCCGACGCGGAGAGCGCGCCGTAGCGCTCGACGACGAGCGACAGCAGCGCCGGCACGTCGACGTCGCCCACCACGACGAGCGTCGCGTTGTTGGGCGCGTAGTACGCCCGGTAGAACTCGGCGCAGTCGGCGGTGGTGAAGCCCTCGATGTCCTGCATCCACCCAATCGTCGGCCACGAGTAGCCGTGCTCGCGGAACACCGTCGAGTACAGGAGCTCGCTCACGCTGCCGTCGACGTCGTCATCGACGCGCATGCGGCGCTCGTTCATGACGACCTCCTTCTCGCGCGCGACTTGCGGCTCTTGCAGGACGAGCCGCGCCATGCGCTCGCTCTCCAGCTCGGTCGCGAGCCCGAGCGCCTCGCGGGGGAGGTTCTCGTAGTAGTAGGTCCAGTCGACCCAGGTCGCGGCGTTGGACTCGGCGCCGGCCTCCTCGAGCTTGCGGTCGAACACGCCGTACGGCAGCTTCTCCGTCTCGTTGAACATCAGGTGCTCGAAGAGGTGCGCGAGCCCCGTCTTCCCGGGGCGCTCGTGGCGAGAGCCGACCGCGAACCACGTCTGGTACGAGAACACCGGCGCCTCGCGATCGACCAGCACGAGCACCTCGAGGCCGTTCGACAGGCGAAATCGCTGCACGGGCGCGCCGCCGCCGAACGGGTGCGCCTCGACGAAGCAGACGCGCCCCTCGAGCGCCGCCGGGACCTCGCTCATCGGAAGCGCACGGTCCCGTTGACGTTGATGTACACGATGGTCTGCTCGTAGCGGCCGTCGGATCTCGGCGAACGAGAGGGCGGCAACCCCGCTGCACTGGCGCTCGCGCCGCCGGTCGTCACGGGGACGAAGTACACATGGTTGTAGCTCGCCGCGACAGAGTATTTGTCGAGCCACGTCTTCCTGGCGCCGATCGTGCCGAACACCTTGAACGCGTCGGGGTACGAGGCGTCGATCGTCGAGGCGGGCACCGCCGAGGTGTCGACGGCGGCGCTCGCGAACACCTCGAGCGTCGGATCGGCGAAGATGCTCGCGCCGAGGCGGGCCCCGTAGGTGTCGCGCCACTTGCGCGGCAGCACGACGAGCACGTCGTCGGGGTTGGCGGCGCCGCTCGGCGCGACCGCGCAGGCCCTCCCCTTCGCGACGACGCACTGACGATCGAACGCGGACCACCTCGTGACGTTCGCGTCGAGGCGCACCTCGGCGTCCTTGCTGACGCGCGCCGCGCCGCCGAACATCACGACGTCGGGCAGGGTCTGCAGCAGATCGACGTCGAGCTTCTGCTCGGCCTGCGCGTTGCCGATCTGGTTGCGGAGCTGCCCCGACAGGCGCATCTCGCCGAAGCCAGGCCTCGACAGGTAGGTGAGGCCGAGGCGCAGCTGGTCGGACGGCTGGTAGTGAACGCCCACTCCCGCGGCCATGTTCGCGCCGCTCACGTCGAGCACCGAGCGGCCCTCGATGAGGCCGCCGCCGACGTCGCGGAGATCGTCGGAGCCGTCGGCGTTGCGGGCGCGCGAGGTCGCGAGCGTGTGTCGCACGTAGCTCATCGACACGCCCAGCGAGAGCCCGCCGGGGAGCTTCACGGCGGCGGCGAGCGTGTTGTACCAGGCGAGCTGCGAGCCCGAGATGATCTGCCAGCGCTGCGGACCGTCGACCGCGCCGGGCGCCGTGACGCTGCCGTCGAAGCGGTCGACCTTGCCCCACGACGCCGCGCCGCCATAGGGCACGTAGGACGCGAAGCCCAGCGCCACGGGACCGAACCCGTGCGTGACGCCGAGGTACGGCACGACGGCGAGGTTCTTCGCGGAGGCCGCGCCGGTGTTGGCGTCGAGGTAGAGGCGATCGCCGCGCGCCTGGCTCGCGCTCGGGGAGAGCGCCTCGGCGCTGCGCTCATAGTCGACCTGCCGGTACGCGATCGACGCGTCGAGCGTCAGCTGCGTGCCCTCTGCGTGGCCGATCGCGCCCGGGTTGAAGAACACGGCGAACGGGTTCGCCGTCATCGGGTTCCCGTGGTCGGCGCCGAACCTCCCGGTCGCGAACCCGCCAGCGCTGGCCGACGCCGACCAGGCCAGGATCGCGCCGACGACCGCGTGACGTCCAAGACCGGCTCGCGAAGGTCCAGCAGCGCGGTTGAGGTTTCCGAGCAAGCGAGATACCTACCAGACATGTGGAGCGCACGGAACGCCTGTCGGCTGCTCTCGCTCGTGGCGCTGGTCGGGTGCGCCGATCCGGGCGCAGACTACGACGCGTTCCGCGCGCGGACCGAAGGCATCCGCGGCAAGCGCGCGGGGCAGACGGGCAGCGGCGGCGCGGCGCAGAGCGGCTGCACCAGCGAGAAGCCGCGCGCCTTGCCCGCCGCCGCGCCCACCGAGTCGCTGTCCGGCACCGTGCTCTTGACGTGCCTCGCCAACGTGTCCTCGTGCACGCTCGACAAGGCGCTTCGCTTCAAGGGCGACGTCGTGCAGACGGGCGCGTCGCTGGAGATGACGATGCTCGCCCTCGCGCCGGGCGCGCGCACGACGGCGCAGGTGCAGCCCGACGCCAAGCCGTTCACCGTGACGGTCGCGCTCGGCGCCGACGGGACGATCACCTCGCAGCCGTTCGGAGACTCCATCGTGCCCGGCCCGTCCAACGTGACCACCGGACACCCGCTGCAGCTGAAGGGCGCGCATTTCGCGGGCCACCAGCTCGACGCGAACCTCGCCTGCGCCGAGCTCGACGGCGACATCCTCGCCGAGGTCGGCGGCACGTTTCAGCCCATCTCGCTCGACGATCCGGGGGACGTCTGCCTGATCGAGCGCGTGGCGTCGCCGACCGAGGTCCACGATCCGCCGCTGACGGCGTTCCACTGCCCGTGACGTCGATCCCCGCGCATGGGTGACGAGCCCGCGGCGTCTGGCGCCGACGAACGCCGGGCGTTGACGGGGCGCGCGGGATTGGTCGGCCTCGGCACGCTCGCGTCGCGGCTGCTCGGGCTCGCGCGCGACGTGACCCTCGCCGCCGTGTTCTCGGTGGCCATCACCGACGCGTTCTGGGTCGCGTTCACGCTGCCGAACGCGCTGCGCCAGCTGCTCGCGGAGGGCGCGGTGTCGAGCGCCGTCGTGCCGGTGATGGCCGAGGTGCGGAGGCGAGGTGGTCGCGAGGAGGCCGCGCGGTTCTTCGCGAAGGTGCGCGGCCTGTCGCTGCTCGCGCTCGTCGTCGTCACGGCGCTCGGCGTCGCGTTCTCGCCTCAGCTCGTCGATCTGTTCGCGCACGGCCTCGCGTCGCGCCCCGACGCGATGGCGCGCACGGTCACGCTGTCGCGCTGGGTGTTCCCGTACATCCTGTTCATGGGCTCGGCGGCGCTCGGCATGGCGGCGCTCCACACCGAGCGGCGCTTCGTCGTCGCCTCGTTCGCGCCGGGCCTGCTCAACGTCGCGCTCGTCGGCGCGTCGCTCGCGCTGCCGACCTGGCTGCTCGCGACGGGGCGTGATCCCGCGCTCGCGCTCGCGATCGGCGCGCTGCTCGGCGGGTTCTTGCAGGTGGCGGCGCAGCTCCCGTCGCTCCGCGCGATAGGCTACGCGGCGCGCCCGCGCCTCGCGCTCGGCGATCCCGACGTGCGCCGCGTGCTCGCGCGGATCCTGCCGATGACGCTGGGCCTCGGCATCTACTACGTCGATCTCATCGTGTGCCGCCGCCTCTTGTCGACCGAGGGCGAGGGCGCGCAGAGCTGGTTCTCGTGGGCGCAGCGCCTGTGCGATTTTCCTCAAGGGATCTTCGTGATGGCGCTCTCGACCGCCGCCTTGCCGTCGCTCGCGGCGCTCGCGGCCGACGGCAAGCTCGACGAGGTCGGCCGCACGATGGCGTACGCGCTGCGGCTCGCCCTGTTCGTCGCCCTGCCGGTGACGGCGCTGCTCGTGGGGCTGTCCGAGCCCATCGTCGCGGCGTTCTTCGAGCGAGGGCAGTTCGACGCACGCTCGACGGTCGAGACCGCGCGGGCGCTCACCGCGCAGGGCGCGGGCGTGTGGTCCGTCGCGATCGTGCGGACGCTGGTCGGCGTGTTCTTCGCGCTCGGCGACACCCGCACGCCCGTCGTCGTCTCTGCGCTCGATCTCGGCGCGCTGATCCTGATCGCCTGGCTCGCGACCGGGCCGCTCGGCCACGTCGGGGTCAGCGTCGCGGTGACCGGCTCGTCGATCGTGCAGATGTTGCTCTTGTGGGTGATGGTCGCGCGGCGCCTGCCGGACGCGCGCACGGGCGAGATCCTGGGCTCGGCCGCGAGGACGCTCGTCGCCTCGGCGCTCGCGATCGTCGCGGCGCGCGCCGCGGCGCGGCTGGCGGTGGGCGCGCCTGGGCCCGGGTGGCTCGCGCGCATGCTGCCGGCGGCGGCGGGGGGCGTCGCCTTCGCCCTCGTGTTCGTGTGCGCGGCGGCGCTGACCCGCAGCCCCGAGTGGCTCGCGCTCTGGAGAGGGCTCAGGCGGCGGCTCTCGCGGCGCTAGGGCGCTCACGCGGCCGGCTGGGCGGACGCGCGCCTCCCGAACACCTCGTAGTCGGCCGCGTGCGCCGCGCGCACCTCGCCCGTCGACGCGTCGGTCATCCACGACGGCGCCATGCGGGCGTGCAGCCTCACCCGCCCGTCGATCGCCACGTGCGTCCCGAAGACGTGATCCCACACGGGCGAGGTGACGCCGTGGTTCACCCTGGGGTTCACGTGATGAAACAGGTGGTTGCGATCGACCCAGCGCATGTACGCCCCCCGCGGCGCGTGCGTGTGGACCCGCCGGTGGATGACCTCGTAACCGAGGTAGGCGCCCATGAACCCGACCGCGAACGACAGCCCGCGGCGCGGGCCGACGACCACCGCCGTCAGCGCGCCGACCGCCGGGACGCCGACCGCCGCGGCGGACAGCTTCTTCCAGGCGGGCGCGAAATAGTCAGGGTTCACGTGGTGCGCGACGTGCTCTGCCTGAAACCCCGCGGCGAACCCGGAGGGCGAGAGCCAGCTGACGAGCCGCCCGTCATGCTTGCGACGTGGACCGTGCCCGGCGAACCGGTGCAGACAGTACTCGGTGAGGGACCAGGCGGCGGCGCCGGCCGCGACGAAGAGCGGAGAGAGCATGAATGACCTCTGTGGGTGACAGTGATGGTTGACTTGGCAATTGATTTGGAGCGTGGGGAGCGGGCGCCGTTCAGCGGGGGCGCTCGGCGGCGCGCGCGGCCCGCGTGACGGCGGCCGCGTCGGCGCCCCACCCGCGCAGCAGCGCCGTGACAGCCTCGCTCCCGAGCGCCTCGGCGTCGCCCAGCCGCGCGTCGAAGCGCGACATCTTCGCGAGCGACAGCGCCCCCTGCAGCGCGGCCCACAGCACGAACGTGCGACGCGCGGGATCGCCCGGCGGCAGCGCGCCCGCGGACACGGCGCGCTCGAACAGCGCGGCCACGTCTCCGAGCAGCGCGCCGAGCAGCGGCGCGGTCCGCGCCGCGTCGTCGTCGGAGAGGACGAGCCTCGGATCGCCCAGCAGCGTCATCACCAGGCGAAACTCCTGGGGCATGTCGCGGCTCGCCTCGACGTGGAAGCGGGGCAGCGAAGCGAGCGCGACGAGCGCCCGCATCGGCGCCTCACGGCGGGGCGCCTCTGCGTCGAGCGCCGCGAGGTGCGCCGTCAACCGGGCGTGCAGCGCCGCGACGGTGCGCCGCTGCAGCGCCGCGAGCAGCGCGTCCTTCGACGGAAAGTATCGATACAGCGCCGCCGGGACGAGCCCCTCTTCACGCGCGACCCGCCCGAGCGTCAAGGCGTCGACGCCGTCGGTCCCGAGCAGCCGCATCGCCGTGTCGAGGATGCGCGCCGCCCGCGCCTCGCGTCGCTGACCCAGCCGCACGGCCGCCATCTGACTCATGCCCACCAATGTGAACCACGTTCACTTATCTGTCAATGCGTCACCTCGCGCCACCGTGAGCGCCGAGGGCCCGGTCGCGCTGCCCGTGGCAGTCCGGGCGTCGGCTCCGCCTGGCGCCTCGCTCGGCTCAGCGCGTCGCCAGCCACGCGGCCACGCCGGAGAACACGACGCCGATCGCCCCCACGACCATCGACGCGAAGTACTTCTCGCGCGCCTCGTCGAGGCAGGCGTCGTCGGGCGCGCGCGGATCGTACAGCACCACGACGGCGTCACCGAGCTCGCGACGGGGCTGGCTGGTGCCCACCGGGCTCTCGTGGACCCGCGCGCCGCCGTCGACCTCGAACCTGATCTGCGGGTGGTGGAACGTCCGGCGCCGACCGTCGCGAACCGCGCTCCGGACGCGAAACCCGACGACGACCCCTGGGAGACGACGGCACCTCGCGAGGCGGGCGCGCTTCCGGGCGAACGCGACGACCGACCAGAGCGCCATCACCGCTCCGCAGACGGCGAAGGCGATGATGGGGGTGAGGTTCGGCCCGGCCACCACTCATGCGATGAGACCCACGCGAGGCTCACACGTCAAGGCGGCCGCGAGCTGCGGCGCCCCGAGAGGGTTGTTTGCGCAGACGGCCCCGATCAGGTTTGTGGCGCGCAGAGCGTTGACGGCCCCGTGTTCGCCGATAGCCTGTCGCGATGCGCTCCGCACTCGTCGGCCTCTCCGGTTTGATTGTCATCGTGACCGTCGTGGCGTGCGGAGGAGACTCCGACACGCCCGCGTCGTCAGCCGGCGCCGCCGGGGCCGCCGGCG
>CAUJFL010000083.1 GCA_963169165.1 Myxococcota bacterium
GCGGGAGCGCGGCGAGCCCAGCCCACGCGCGCGGGCTCATCGCGTCGCTCCCCGAGTGGGCAGCGCGGGCGGGATCACGGCACGACCACCGGCGCCGGCGCGGGGCCGCACTCCCAGGGGATCTCGGGGCTGTCGAGGTCGATCGCCACGACGCGGTCCTGGTACGCCACGTTCGGGTCGTACCACAGGGCATAGAGCTTGTGTTGATGGAGCTCCCCGGCCAGCACGCCCAGCACGCCCTTCAGCGGGTACCAGCACCGCGTGCCCGTCGCGCGGTCGTCGCGGTACAGTTGGTCGAGCGACGGCACGATGATCCCGCCGGCGACCTTGGACACCACCGAGTGCTGCTGCCAGACGACCCAGTCTCCCTCCACGACCGCGCTGAACTTGGAGTGTGGTGACGCGGGCGAATCGAACGTCAGGCGCTCCAGCTTTCGCGACGCGAGGTCGAACCGGTACACTTCCCCGCCCATTCGGTGGTCGAACGTCGACTTGTCGGCGGGCGGGTCGCGGTAGTCGACCCAGGCGCACGCGCTGCCGTCGAGCGCGCAACTGCCGCCGGCTTGCATCGCGGGGCCGGGCGCGAGCGCGGCGCTCTCGCCCGTCTCGATGTCGACCGACATGAACTGCAGCGTCGAGTCGTCGGGACACAGGTACTGTCCGTTCACGATCTGGGCGGTGTAGCAGTTGGAGCTGGCGAGGACCTTCGGCGCGCCGCCCGCCGCCAGATCGAAGCGCAGCAGCGAGGCGCCGTTCGACAGGAGGACATACTCGTCGGTCGCCGCCGCGCCCCAGTACACCCGCGACGGCCCGCCCTCCGTGCCGGGCAGCGACCACCAGTGTACGAGCTTGCCCGTCGCCCGGTCGTAGATGTGCATGTAGTTCTGCTTCGCGGCCTCCTTGGGCTCGGGCCATGTGTAGTGGCGAGCCACCAGGTAGCTGGGAGAGAGTGCCGGGTGTCCAAACTCGCTCGCGCCCTCGGGCATCCCCACCCGCTGGGTCTCGGCTGCGCCGGTGGCGCGGTAGAGGAGCGTCGGTCCCGCCGTGTCGACCACGCCGCCCGGGTCGACGCGAAACTTGCTGAGGTTCCGGCTGCGGTAGCCCACGGAGAAGATGGGTGAACACCCAGGCCCGCATGCAAAGTCTTGCGGGCACGGGGTCGCCGGCGCGAAGCCGTCCACCCCGCTCGCCGTGAGCTCGGGGCAGCCGCCCCCGCCGGCCGCGCCCGCCTTGCCGCCGGCTCCGCCTGGGCTCCACACCTTGCCCGCGGAGCCGCCCGCGCCCCCGCCAGCCCGACCAGCCCGACCGCCCTTGCCGCCGGCGCCCGCTTTGAGGGATCCCGCCGCGCCGGCGGTGGACGCCGAGTCACCCGGGTCAGAGGTGCACCCCGCCTTCGCCACCCCGGCGAGGCACAGCGCGGCGAGCCCAGCCCACGCGCGCGGGCTCATCGCGACACCCGCGCCATGCGCACGAGGGAGGGGCCGAGGAGCAGCGAGGTGTCACCGACGTCGCGCCGGCGAATCCAGGCGCCGACGCCTGCCCCGGACGACGCGCCGAGGCCGCCGTCCCGCAGGTCGAACACGCGCTCGGTGTGGCCCCCGACGCCGTAGGCGCGCTGGCCCGCGGCGTCGAACCGCAGGGCGTCGAGGCCCCCCGGGACCGCCAGCCAGCCCGTGAGCTCGAAGGCGTCACCCCCGAGCCGCAGGCGCGCGAGCAGCGGCCCGCGCCCCACCAGCACGGAGTCGGCCCCGATGCCCTCGAGCGACGTGGCCTCCGCCAGCCTGTCGACCGCGCGCCTCCCGAGCGCCCGCTCGCTCGCGAGGCACAGCAGTCGGCCGGCTGCACCCGCGGGCAGGTTGGTCAGCTCGAGCCCACTGTCACCCTCTCGAGGCAGCAACAGCGCCTCCGACGTGACGACCGGCGCGCCCGACTCCGTCGAGATGGCTACGATGCCAACTGTCGTCACGCCCGCCCAGCGGCGCGGGCCGAGGCTCGCCACGCGGAGCGCCTCGCCGCACGCGGGCGTGAGCGTGGCGTTCGCCGCGCGCGACGCTATCCAGACGAAGCCCGCGTCGGTCGCGATGAGCGCGCCGTCCTGCCCCGCGGCGACGTCGTGCGCGCGGGCGCCGAGCGCGAACGCGTCGAAGCAGTTGTAGTCGGCCGCGCCGATGCCATACGTGTCGTCCGCCGCGGGGGTCGGATAGAAATGGTGCTTTCCTGGTGACAGAAACACCTGCAGGCGGTCCCCGGGAAACTCGAGCGCCGGGAGGAAGCCGGTCGAGAAGCCCTCGGCCGCGTGGGGCGATGCAGACCAGCGACCGGCGTGGTACGAGAGCGTGGCGTGGATCTCGAGTGACTGCGCGTCTCCCGCGTGGCCATTGTCCAGGCACGAAAACTTGCAGAAGCCGGCCTGCTCGGCCAGGCAAGCGGCGTACGCGGGGGGGATGGGCAGGGCGTACTCGCACTCGTCCGTCGCCTTCTACCAGCAGTTCATCAGCGTGAAGCCGTCGTCGCTCGGCCAGAGGTAAACATATTTGAAGACGAGTTCCATCGGGCCCACGGCCTGGCCGTCCCCGCCCCGCGGGATCCGACCGTGCGCGTTGAACAGCACGCGCGTCGGTGGCTCGACGTGCCCCGTCTGGAACCGAAACGCGGGCGCGAGGCATCGCCCGAGCTCGAGCTCCATCTCGTCGTCGAGGCCGTTGTCATCCTGGTCGTGCTCGCACCGCAGCGCGGGGTCCATGGCGCGCGGCAGCACCAGCGCTCGCGGCAGCGTGCAGTCAGCGCGCGCGGGATCCGAAGACATCACCGCGCCGAGAGCAGCAGCGACGAGACGAGACGAGACGAGACGAGACGAGACGAGACGAGACATGTTTTCCTCCTCGCGGCGGCCGACGTCGGGGTGCATCCGCACGAGTTTCACACCGGCCAGGACTTGTCAAGCGGCGCGGGGAGCCGACCTCGGAGCGGTCGGGGCGCGGAGTCTCCTGGGCTCTGTGCTGAACCGCGGCGCCACAAGGGCACGCGCTCAATCAAAGCTCATTGGGTACGAGGTAGCGGCCCAGAAGCAAGTCGATTTACACGCTGCCCTATCCCTGCAACCCCCTGCAACCAAACCGCTCAGACGTCGGTCTCGCTTCCGGCGTGGGGCACGCGCACCGTGGTGGCCCCGATATCCGACCTGAACGGCGACGGGCAGGGCGACATCCTCATCTGGGATCCCGACAAGAAGGGCCTGTGGACGTGGACCCTCTCGGGCGCCCCCACCTCGCTCGGCACGGTGTCGGCGCTCGGCGCCAACGCGCAGATGCTTGATGAAGCCCAACCACCCCAGAGGTCCAACGTCGATGCACATATCCCACAACACCCTCCTGGTCCTGCTGCTGCTGGCGGCCTGCTCCAACAAGGACGCCGCCGTGAAGGCCGACAATGTGCGAATGGTCGGCGCGGCAGCTCGTGCGTGCAGCGGGGGTCGGCCGGCGCCGCCACCCTGGGCGCCGCCGGAAGCGAAGCGGGCGGCACGGCCACGAACACCGGCTCACCCGGCAGCCCCTCCAGCCACGCGACATACCTGGGCCATGGCGGCCGCTGGCTCTTGCAGCTGCTCGCGCGCGGCCGCCCACGCCTCGGGCTGGGGGGCCCACCACTCCATCGTCTTGGCGTCCCCGGTGGCCCCTGGCAGCAGCTCCAGGTTGGCCTCGAAGGTCGCCAGCAGCCGCTTGTCCGCCGTGTGCGCGGCCGACCCGAACGACAGCATCGAGTGCGGCCCTGGGATGGGTCCGTCGGTCTCGATGTCGGTGCTGATGTAGATTTCGTCCGCCACGTCGCCCCAGGGTAGCCAGGGTATCCCGGGTATCCCAGCGCCGCGCCTTCGAGCACGTCGGCCCGGGTTCTGACGTCGGCGCCCGCCTCGTCGGCTACCGGCATCGTGCGCTGACGGCGGGCGCAGGGCTTCGGAGTGTGCCCACGCCTGTGCGCGCGGCGCGCCGCACCGCGCGTTCACGGCCCCGGGGCGCACGCCTCGAACGCGTCGTTCAGCCCGTACGGCACCGAGGTGCTCTTCACTCCGTAGTGCGAGAACCCCTGGGTGTGTCCCTCGGCTTCGTGGATGATGTTGCTCGCGACCTCGTAGGCGGTGTCGACGAAGAAGCGGTTCATGTGCACCTCGCCGGGCTCGTCCTCGTAGCCGATCGTCTTGGTGACGTAGTTCTGGTAGGCGCTGCCGAGGTACATCTCGACGCTCACCGAGACCGGCCCGGAGCAGAGCTTTTGCCAGATCTGCGCCTGCGTGAGCCCCTCGGTCTCCGTCCATTTCGCCGCGAGGACGAAGTCCCGGAAGCAGGCGGTCTTCATCGTCGCGTTGGCGAGCGCGACGCCCGCGGCGATCATGGCCTGCTCGTCGCCGATGGTGCCGGTCGTGGCCTTGACGATGATCTCCGGGTAGGCGCTGCCGCCGCCCGCTCCCGCGCCGCTCGCGCCGGCGCTGGAGGTCCCCGCGGCGCCGGCGCTGGAGCTCCCCGCGGCGCCGGCGCCGGAGGTCCCCGCGGCGCCCGCGCCGGAGGTCCCCGCGGCGCCCGCGCTGGAGGTCCCCGCGGCGCCCGCGCCGGAGGTCCCGGCGGCGCCCGCGCCGGAGGTCCCGGCGGCGCCGGCGCTGGAGGTCCCCGCGGCGCCCGCGCCGGAGGTCCCCGCGGCGCCCGCGCCGGAGGTCCCCGCGGCGCCCGCGCCGGAGGTCCCCGCGGCGCCCGCGCCGGAGGTCCCGGCGGCGCCGGCGCTGGAGGTCCCCGCGGCGCCGGCGCTGGAGGTCCCCGCGGCGTCGCCTTCACCGCTCCCGCACCCGAGGGCAGCGCACACCAGGAGGCCGATCGCAGCGAGCGCGTGTGTCGTCATCGTGCCGCGAACGTACGCGAGAGGAGGCGGAGGTTCAACGAGGGGAGGCGTCCGCTCGGAGCGGAAGCTTCCGTGTTGAGTGTGTGTGAATCGTTCACGAGAGAGAACACAGATTCCGTGGAGGAGGAAGCCGTTTCGCCGCAGCACGAAGCTCTCCCAGTGTGGCGGGCTGCGCTCGGGCACGCCGCACGGCTCGCCGATGCCTCGCCGGTACGCGCGCACGCTCCTCGGATCGGTGACCATCGCGACGAGCCTCATGCGGCCGCTGCACTTCGGGCACTCGAGCACGTCGATGCCAAGTGTGCGCGCAAGGGACTCGGCCCAGACGCGCCGCGCGCCTCGACGCTTCGGCTCGGGCGCGGCGTCCGCCTGGTCCGCGGGCTTCCAGTGCGCGATGCGCGCGCGCCACGTGTGCGCCGACGAGAGCACGCCAGCGTATTTGACAGTGTGAAGCTTCGGCGGCGGAGTGGCGCGCGACGAGCGGGAGCGGATCCAGCTCGACGGAGACGGTGCCATCGCCAACGCGCGCTTCAGCGTGATGCGCACGAGGCCATCGGGGCGTTGGTCGACGCGCTCTTGCGGGATCGCAGGGCGCAGTGCGTAGCGCAGCAGCGCGTCCGCGCCGTCGTGTGTCCTGGGCGCCGGCGCGGGGCGCGGCGTGCAGGGTGGAACCGTCCATCGCCGCGCACGCAGATGGCGTTCGATGCGTCGCCTCGAGGGCGTCCGCGACGTCGTCGTGGTGAGTCTGGGCAGCTCGCGCCAGACGAGCTCGCCGTCGCGCTCGCGGTAGGCGCCGTCGAGGAACACCACGTGCAAGTGCGGACTGAGGCGCAGGTCCGACGACGTGCGCTGCACCACCGTGACAGCGCCGGTCTTCGCGCCGTCGCCGATGCGCGACGCGTAGAGCGCGTCACCGTCTCGAAGAAGCCGCGCGCCATCGTCGACAACAGCGCCCCGTCGTGCGCCAGGCGCGCGACTTCGGCGTGGGCGGTGGTGCGCGCTCGTGGTCTTCCGTCGACGCGCACGAACCAGCCGTCCGCGAGAGGACGAGGCCGGGGCCGAGAAGAAGGCGTGGCTGCGCGCGGCGGAACCGTGAGTCGCCGGTTCCGCCGAGCGCGTTGACCGGACAAGCTCGACGTGGTGCTCTCCACCACGGAGGTCCGCGCCATGGCCCACAAGTTGCTCGTCCGTCCGTCCGTCCGTCCGTCCGTCCGCCCGCCCGTCCGTCCGCCCGTCCGCCCGTCCGTCCGTTCGGCTCGTTAGCCTGGTTTGGTTGGCCATGTTGCCGGGAGGCGCCGCCTGCGCGAGCGGGGAGGGCACGGAGGGTGAGGCCGAGATCTCGCAGGTAGGGGCTGCGATCAATGCCGGCGTCGAGGACCCCGGCGGTGCCGATCGCGACTTCGTCGTCCTCGCGTTCCGGCGGCCGAACGCTGTCGGAGCGACGGGATGCACGGGGACGCTCATCACCCCGGATCACGTCCTCACCGCTGCCCACTGCGTGCTGATCGGAAAAACGAAGAGCGGCGCACAATCCTACCGCACAGGCGACGTTGGGGTGGGGCCCGACACGGCAACCCAGCAGGTGTTCCCCATCGCCGAGGTCTTCGTACATCCGTTCGCCGACCTCAGCGGTGACGGCTACGCGGTCAACTCTCGGATCTCCGAAGACCCGGACGTCTCCGCCGACCCCGGCCTCTGGTACCAGGCGGAAGCGAACCATGACCTTGCGATTCTTCGGCTCGCGACGCGTGTGCCTGAGTCGTTGGCCGTCGCGAGGCGACCGTATCTCGGACCGTCGCCGTTCGCGAAGGATCGGTGCTTCGCCGCCGAAATCCGTGGGTTCGGCCAGAATCCGGACGCGGACGTCCTGCTGGATGGACTGTGCCTTTCGCGTCCAGGTGCCAACAGCTCCGTGAGGCGAGTGGGGCAGGTCTGGGGGGTGGCTTCCTTTGGTCAGTACATCCAGACACCTAGCCCCCGCGGCGACTACGTCACCGCGGAGCCGTTCCTGTCTTCTTGTGATGAGGGAGAGGGACAGCTCGTGCCCCGGGGCGCGCAGCCGCTCGGCCTCGCGTTGACGACCCGCTTCCTGAACGACGCCAGCGAACAGGAGCCGCAACGACTCGGGCAGGGCGACTCTGGCGGCCCACTGCTCGCTCACTTCGACGCGAGCCCGGGCATCCCGGAGCAATGGTTGCAGATCGGGGTCGCATCGGGAGGGGGCTGCGCCTGGAACAACTACGCCCCCACGTTCGCGTCGGCCGGCGAGAGCTGGATCTTCGACACCATGGTGGACAAGAAGTACGGCCACGGGCTCCGCTGGCGCGGCGAATTTGACGAGCCGGGAGTCGACGGGGATCGCATCATCGACGAAGAGGACAACTGCCCGCTCGACTACAACCCCGACCAGGCCGACTCTGACAGGGACGGCCTCGGCGACGCCTGCGACAATTGCCCGAAGAACGCCAACCCGGACCAGCGAGACTCGAACCTCGAGACCGAGCTCGTCAACTACGACAGCGTCCTGCATGACCACGCGCTGCGCGTGACACAGGAAAACGCAGGCAGCGACCTCATCAAACGGCGCGCGACCCACTACCAGGGCGACGGGTGCGAGAAGACCCCGCTGGTGCGGGGATCTCTCGTGTCAGAGAGCGTGAAGTGCCCGCTCCCCGTCGGCTGCAAGCAGTCAACCGCGACGTCCAGGCTCGAGGGCGATCTGTTCGCGCTCGGCAAGATCCCAGCCTTGTCGTCGGACCCTGCCCAGCCGTACGGGTTCCGGTTCTGCGTTTGCGACGAGCTGAACTCCAGCACGGTTCAGCAACGGGTCGCTTGTGCCACCAAGCCGGTGTCCCCGTGCACCACCAAGATCGCAAACGACCAGGGAGACTTCTTCATGTCGTCGAACTTGTCCACGCCCTGGCGGCTTGTCACCATAGATGGAACCAAGAAGGAGCAGTTCGGCGGTACCTTTGGGCTGAAGGGGACGGGCGACTCGTTCGAGCATCGCTGGGGATTCGAGCTGGACACCGACCTCCTCGCCGCCCCGACACCGCCAGCGACCAGAGAGACGCGCCCAGGCATCTTGCTCGCCCACGTTCGGCGCCCGCCGCCGTCGCAGTTTTCGGCGTTCGGAGGTGACGACGGCCCTGACAAGCTGCTCCCGGTGACGGTCGTCAACCGCTCGAGCGTGTTGCTCGACGGGCACGCCCGGCGCGTCGCCGTCCCCGCGGTCGGGGCCCCACCTCCTCCGCCACCTCCGGGCGCGAAATTCCCGCTGCCTGCTCCACCGTCGCTCGGCGTCAAGATCCCGTTCAACTGGTGCGCCGCGGGGTGCAACTTCGGACTCCACATACCGTTCCTCCTCACCTCCGAGCCGAACCAGATCTGGGCGGAGTCCTCGGCGGGGAGGGTCGACCTGACGGCGCGCGTCGAGGAGAGCGTCCGGGGGGCGTTCACGTCGGGTAGGCTCATAGGCGCGGATGAGCCGGCAGGAACGCTGGCAACGCGAGGCAGCAGCTGGACGGCGGTGCATCTCGATGCCGATGGCCAGCTGAACGGGACCATCGGGTCGAGCGAAGCGGGTCTTATTCCGCTCTACACGGTCATCGACGGCGAACGGGTCGCCGCGCGGTCTGCCACGCGAAGTGGCGTCGGCGACCCGGGCCTCGTGTACGCAGCCTCGGCGACCCGCGACAGCGTCTTCCGTCTCGGCGGCAAGAGCCCGTCGGGCGCGCCGTCGGGGGAGCTGTGGGTGCTCGATGTCGGGACGTCAGGAGAGTGGCGCCAGGCGAGCCTCTCCGGTGACCTCCGCCCCGCGACCGTGCTGGCAGCGGCCTATCACTACCCAACAGACGCCCTGTACGTGGTCGACGAAGCCAGGAAGGGGCGCAGGGCCGTGGGCCGACTGCTCCGCATTCGCCGCGAATCCGTGGTCGACGTCCTCGGAGAGTGGCCCCGCGTCGTACGAGCGGCGGTGACGATGGGTACCGCCGAGACGGGAGAGCTCGTGCTCGGCTTCTCCAAGGGCGGCGCCCACGCCGTCGCGATCGTGGAGGTAGACCCGCAGGGAGGTCTGAACGTCACGGGATGGCGGCTTGGGGGAGGCAACCTCCTCGCGGTGCCTCGGGTGTCGGGCGACTGGGTGACCCTCGCCGCCACCAAGGGCAACGCGTGGCAGATCGACGAGTTTCCACGGCGGACGGTGCACCGTCTGGACCAGCACCTTCCTCTCCTTGGCCTGGGGTGGTGGTGATGCGCTGCCGTGCGATCGTGTTCTGTGGAGCGGCTTCGCTGCTCGCCATGGCTGGGCACGCGGGGTGCGGATCGGCGTCCGAGTCGTCTCGACAAGTGTCTCCCTCTCTGGCTGGCGCTGGTGGCGCGGGCGGGACGAGCGCGGGGGGCAAGCGCGCGGCTGGCGGCACCAGCGGCAAGGCGGGTGGTGGCTCGTACTCGGGCGCAGGCGGCGCGGGAGCCGCGGGCGGCGCGACCACCGGCGGCGCCGGGACCTCGTCGAGCGCGGGTGGCGTGGCAGGCGATGGCGGAAGCGCTGGCGGGGCGGGCAGCTCGGCGGGAGCTGCGGGGATGGCGGGGATGAAGAACTGGCCTGGTTGGGAAGCGGTCGCGTGGCCGCGGCCCGCCTGTACCCAATGGCGGGCGAACGAGCCGAGCAGCGTGGTTCCGCACCTCGAGTGGTCCAGTTGCCCAGAACCTGGCTGTCGAACACTTAGAACCGACTGGAAGTGGGGGCCGCTGGAGCCGTTCTTCGCGCGTTCCGTCGTCGTCCACCGGAGGCCATCCGGCAAGCGCGTCCTCTTCTTCAGCATGTATGATAGCTCTTTCCCCCCAGACAAGTTCGGGCACGGGACGGCTGTCGTCTTCGACCTCGAGGGCGGCACGCCGCTCTTCGCCTGGGCAGGTTGCGCCGAGGGGGGGGTGTTCCGTGGCGACGAGATGTCGTTGATGGACTTCTCCGCCGACACCCCCTCCATGTTCAATTTCTACTGGGGTGACATCGAGGCGGTGTCGCCGACGCCGCGATTCTCGCTCATCCTCCAGATCTACAACAACCTCCGGTGGGGCGGCGACGTCTTCGCGTGGGACGGCGGCGGTGTCTCCGTCGCCGACAACAAGTTCTTCTCCCTCGCCCACGACGGAGGTTGGACGACGGAGGTGAATTCGTTTGTTGGCACGGATCTCTTCTTCTACAGCGAGAGCCAGCCCTGGAACCGGATGATGGTGCGTCACAAGGACGGCACGATCGACGCGCTGATCGTGAACCCGGACGGGCAGATCGGCGGTTGGGCAAGTGATGGCGAGCAGATGGTCTGGCTCAAGTCTGCCGACCGCATCGACGACCCGTTCTTGCAGTGGGGCCTGGTCGAGGTCTACACCGCGCCGCACGCCGCGACGCCCTCGGCGTTTCAACCGAAGCGCCTGGGGCGCGCGGCCTTCCTCGAGCACATCGCCATCGGCGGGCCGATGCATACCAGCGGCGGATACGCGACGTACGGGGGAGCGCTACCCCTGCGCGTCTACCGCCTGAGCGACGGCTACTACAAGACGCTCCCCGCCACGCCGCCGATCGCGGGCACGACGTGGCAGGGCCCCGTCTGGGTCGACGACAAGGAGGTGATCGCCGTCGCCGTCAAGGGAATCACTGCGGTCACGCTGGTCCGCTACGAGCTGGACAGCTTGGGACCCTGGACGCCGCTCGATCCTTGACGAGTGATCGGCCGCCTCAGTAGCGGGCGCGCGATCCGTGGCGATCGCGGCGGCTCGTTCTTCGGGGGCAGCAGCAGCGGGCGGTAGCTCTGCTTGAGGGGGCACTCGGCCATCGGGTCGCGAGCGTCGCCCACGGCGTCGAGGAACGCGGCGTACTGCCCGCGGGTCGCCTCTGTCTTGTCGATGCAGAACGCGCCGCCCGGTCGCCGAGTTCACGACACGCGGCGAGCGGTGCGAGCGGTCACAGGGCGCGCCAGAGGCGGGTCATCAGAACGTCCCCCCCGCGGCGACACCGGGCGTGTGCGAGATCACCGGCGCGACCCACGCTCGCCCCGAGCGGCGCGCGCCGGGCCCCCACAGCCACAGCGCGCCGAACGTCGTCGCGACCGCGCCGAGCGCGAACGCCGCCGTCGCGCGGTCGGCGGCGCGCACCGCCGCGTCGTTCTTCGCGGCGAGCGGCGCGGTGCAGCGCGACAGGTCGGGACACCCGCGCTCGACGTCGCCGCGCGTCGAGATCGCTCGCAGCCCGAGCGCGCCGCCGACCGCGAGCGACGCCGCGCCGAGCCCGAGCGACGCCCACCCGACGAGGGGCGCGCGACCGCCGGAAGGGGTCGGCGGCGCGGTCGCGGCAGTCGCGGAGGACGACGCGGCGACCGGCGGGGTGGACGATGGCGCGACCTCGAGCAGGGGGTCGAGCGGCGCGATCTCGAGCGTCTGCGTGGTCGCCGCGTCGACGCGCACGGCGACCTCGCGGGCCACGCGCGACGGCGCCGTGACGCGCACCACGTGCTCTCCCGGATCGAGCTCGAGCGGCTCGCCCCACGCGGACGGAGAGACCGGCGCGCCGTCGAGGCTCACCGACAGCCCCGGCGCGCGCGCGGCCTCTGGCACGCGGATCGTCACGCGCGAGAGCTTGGCGGCCAGCGCCGCGAGGTGCGTCTCGGCGGCGTCCACGCGGCTCTTCTTCTTGTCACGCCGCGCCTGCGACAGCGCCTCACGAAACTCGCGCGCCGCGGTCGCGAAGCGGCCCTGCCGCTCGTGGCACAGCGCGAGGTTCAGCAAGGTGCCGCCCGCCGGATCGAGCCGCTGACTCTCGGCGAACGCCGCGCACGCCTCGGTGAGCGCGCCGCGCGCGAGGTCGAGCCGACCCCGCTCGAACAGCGCCGTCGCGCGCGCTCGGTCGGCGGGGGTGGGCTCGCCGCGCGCGAGCTGGGGCCCGAGGGCGGACGCCGTGGCGAGCGCCACAGCGAGCAGCTCACGTCGAGACGATCGCATCGAAGAGTCGAGCCTCGTCCGCGCTGACAGCGGGCGCGCGCGGCCAATCGAAGGGCAGCGCGCGCGCCGGTGACGCGCCCCTCCGAGACACTCGCACGTCCGCCGCCCGAGCGTGCCCCGCGCGCCCGCCGCCGCCCACGAACAGCGCGAAGAGATCGGGGCCGACCGCGCGCCGCGGAGAGGGCGCGAGCGCGAGCGCACCGCGTGGTGTGTCGGCGCGCAGCCCGACGAGCGTGTGATCGACCGGATCGCTCCACGGATCCCGCGCGCCCGGCAGCCCCGCGGCGATCCACGCGTCCACCGTGAGCGAGAGATCGAGCTCGGCCCCGATTGAGAAGCCCCGCTCGCCCAGCCACGCGGCGCACTCGGCGAGCGTCGCCGCGCCCGGCAGGGTCGCGACCTCGGACAGCTCGTCGAGAGAGAACCCCTCCGGTGGCATCGGCGGACGGCTCGTCGCGGCGCTCGTGTCCGACGGCAGGAGCGCGCCGGGGTTCATCACCCGCGCGGGATCGAACGCGCGCATCGTCGCGCGAAGCATCGACACGCCCGCCTCGCCCAGCTCGCTCGGCACGCGCGGCGCCTTGCTCCGCCCGACGCCGTGGTGGTGCGACAGCGTGCCGCCTGCCGCGAGCGACGCCTCCATCGCCGCGCGCCAGGCACGATCATAGAGCGCGAGGCCGTCGGCGTCCGAGCCCGCGGCCCCGGCGAATGTGAAATAAATGCTACATCCGTCGGGGTACGCGTGGGAGAGGTGCGCCATCACGAACACGTGCCGACCGAGCGCCTTGCGCACCGAGCGATAGAGCTCGCCGAGGCGTGACCAGGGCGCCGCGACCTCCATCGTGTCGCTGAACGCGCCGCCCATGAAGACCGGCGCTTGACGGTAGCTGACGCTGTACCGGTGCTGATGCCACTTCTTCGCGGGGCCGTCGCCGAGCGAGGTCGCGCCGAGCGTGCGCGCGATGGCGTCCGCTCGCGCCGCGTCGGCGAAGGGCTCGTCGCCGTGACCCTCGAAGATCAGCACCAGGTTCGCGTCGCCGAGCACGCGATCGCCGATGCCCTCGATCAGGCCGTTGAGCAGCCTCGGCGCGCGGAGGATCTTCGAGAGCGCCTTCGTGCCGCTGCCCGGCCGGTGCGCGCCCGTGCGCTTCTTGGCGCGGACGCCGCCCTGGTTCGCGAGGAAGCTGTCGAAGGGATCGTAGAGGCGCGACACCGCCGGGCGCAGGCCCGCCTGGAACATCTGGCGCATCGCCGTCCACCCGGCCTCGACCCCAGGGAACGAGTAGGCGACGAACACGCGCGCGCTGGGGTTCGGGTGCAGCCGCAGCTTCGCGCTGGTGATGACGCCGAGCGTGCCCTCGCTGCCGATCACGAGCGGCACGAGATCGAGGCCGCCCGCGCGACGCTTCAACGTGACGACCTCGCCGCGCCCGTCGACGAGCTCGAGCTCGGCGACCATGTCCTCGATCTTGCCGTACTTGCCCGAGCACTGGCCCGCGCCGCGCGCGGCGAGCCAGCCACCGACCGTCGAGCAGAGGATGCTCGACGGAAAATGTCCGACCGTGAAGCCCTTGCGCTGCAGCCGCTCCTCGAGCGTGATGCCGAGCGCGCCCGCCTCGACGTCGAGCAGCGGCGCTCGCTGGTCGAGGGCCCGCCACGAGTCCATGCGCTTGAGATCGATCACGAGCGCCTCGGGGCCGGGCAGCACGCCCGCGCAGACGCCCGAGCCCGCGCCGTAGGGGACGATCGGCACCCCCTCGCTCGCGCAGAGCTTCACGATCGCTGCGACCTCCTCGGTCGTGCGCGGCCAGACGACGGCGCGCGGCGCGGTCTTCGCGGTGCTGTCGCCAGCGCGGACCTCGAGGTGGTGCCGCGGCCAGAGGTCCCGCGCGTACGGCACGCGGTCGACCAGCTGCTCGCTCGACGGCGCGCGTGGCGCGACGCGCGTGAGGGCTCTCGTGAGGTCCATCGTCACGTTTCTAGCATCGTTGCCGTACCATCGGCGCCATGCACCCGCTCGCAGGCAAGCCCGCCCCGAAGGCGGCCCTGGTCGACGTGCCCGCGCTGCTGCGCGCGTACCACGATCGTCACGACCACGCCGACCCCGCGTCGCACGTCTCGTTTGGCACGTCGGGGCACCGCGGCTCGCCGCTGCGCCACAGCTTTCAAGCAGCGCACGTCGCGGCGATCACCCAGGCGGTGGTCGAGTGGCGCGTCGCGCACGGCGTCAGCGGGCCCATGTTCGTCGGCGCTGACACGCACGCCCTCTCGGCGCCCGCGCAGGCCACCGTGTCGGAGGTGCTGGCCGGCAACGGGGTCGAGTTCTTCACGTCGAAGGGCGGCGTCCCCACGCCCACGCCCGCCGTCAGCCTGGCGATCCTGACCACCAACCGCGGCGGTGGCGCGCGCGCGGACGGGCTCATCCTCACGCCGTCGCACAACCCGCCCGAGGACGGCGGCATCAAGTACAACCCGCCGCACGGCGGACCCGCCGACGGCGAGGTGACGAAGGTGATCGAGGCCCGCGCCAACGCGCTGCTCGCGGCGGGCAACGCCGGCGTCTCGCGCTCGACGGCCGGGGGAGACGAGTTCGATTTCGTGGCCTGCTACGTGTCGCAGCTCGCCGACGTGCTCGACGTGGCCGCGCTGCGCGGATCGAGGCTGCGGGTCGGCGCCGATCCGCTGGGCGGCAGCGCGCTCGGCTACTGGGACGCGATCGCGGCCGAGCTCGGCGTCTCGATCACGGTGACCGACCGGACGCTCGATCCCGCGTTCTCGTTCATGCCGCTCGATCACGACGGCAAGATCCGCATGGATTGCTCCTCGCCGTGGGCGATGGCGCGGCTGGTCGAGCTGCGCGGCGCGTTCGACCTCGCCTTCGGCAACGACGCGGACGCGGACCGCCACGGCATCGTGACGCCCGCCGGGCTGATGAACCCGAACCACTTCCTCTCGGTGTGTGTCGACTATCTGTTTCGCCATCGGCCGGGCTGGCGCGCCGACCTCGCCGTCGGCAAGACGCTCGTGTCGAGCACGCTGATCGACCGCGTCGCGGCCAGCGTCGGCCGGGCGTTGTTCGAGGTGCCGGTGGGCTTCAAGTGGTTCGTCCCTGGCCTCTCCAGCGGCGCGCTCGGGTTCGCCGGCGAGGAGAGCGCGGGGGCGACGCTGCTGCGACGCGACGGGACGCCGTGGACGACCGACAAGGATGGCATGGTGCTCGCGATGCTCGCGGTCGAGCTCACCGCCCGGACCGGGCGCGATCCCGCCGAGCGCTACGCGGAGCTGACGCGCGCGCTCGGCACTCCGGTCTACAGGCGGGTCGACCGGCCCGCGACGCGCGAGCAGAAGGCGCGCCTCTCGCGGCTCTCCGCCGACGCCGTCACGTCGACCACGCTCGCCGGCCGCCCCATCGTCGCGAAGCTCACCACGGCGCCGGCGGGCGGCGCGATCGGCGGACTGAAGGTGTCGACCGCGGACGGGTGGTTCGCCGCGCGGCCGTCCGGGACCGAGGATCAATACAAGATCTACGCGGAGAGCTTCGTCGACGACGCGCACCTCGACCTGCTGGTCGGGGAGGCGAGCGCGATCGTCGAGCGCGCCCTCGGCTGACACGCGCCCCGCTCGTTTCGCGCGCGCGACGGGCGCGACGCCCAGGCGTCGGCGCGTCGATCGACGCCCGTCGTCCGGGCTCAGTAGTTGGTGACCGTGAGGAGCAGAGAGAGCACCGAGGCCTGGGCCTTGAGCTTCAGCTCGGACGGGGAGGCCGGCTCGTCGATCTTACCCTCGGTGCTGTAGCTCGCCCAGCGACCGAGGACGCCCATCGCCCACCCGCCGACCTTGAAATCGTAGCCGGCGTGCAGCGCGAACCCGAGCCCCGCGCCGGTGACCTCGTCTTGCTTGCCGCTGCCGCTGCTGACCACGTCTCCCTCGTGCGTCGCGACCGCGACGCCCGCGATCGCGCCCAGGTGCGCGCCGCTGGTGCGGCTCGGGTACACGTCGACCAGCGCGCCGAGCATCCCGTACGTGTGCTTGACCTTCTTCAGGTCGGACTCGGTGATCGTGAGCTTGGTGTCGGGGGCCGTGTAGCGCGTCGCCGAGCCGAGGCTGTTGAACAGAAACGAGCCGCCGATCACGACGCCCGACGACACGGTGCCGCCGAGCGAGAACTCGCCTGATGGCCCCACACCCCCGAACTTGCCGAGATCGACCTCGAGCGTGTCTTGCTTGACCTTGAGGTCGGAGGTGATCGAGGAGCCGCCGAGCCCGAAGCGCAGCATCATTCCCTTTCGCTCCGCGGCGGGTGCCGGCGGCGGCTGGGGCGGCCTCGCGTGGTTCTCTGGCGGCTGGGGCGGCGCGGCGCTCGACGAGACCGGCGGGGGCGGGACGACCGCCGCGGCAGCGGTGCCAGCCTTGAGCGCGACCTTCTCGCTCTTGCGCGCGCCCTGCGAGAGCGACACGGTGAGCTGCTGCGGTTCGAAGCCCGTGGCCGTCACCTCGACGCGATGGGCGCCGGGGTTGGTGGGGCGCTCGACGCCGATGAGCGCGGCGGGGACCACGACGCCGTCGAGCTTGACCACCAGCTCAGCCGCGTTGGGCGGGTCGACCGACAGCGTCAGCAGCGGGATCTTCGGCTCGAGCTCGGCGAGCTCTCGCGCGCCCTGCTCCTGTGCCTTCTTGAAGGCCGCGGGCGCCTTCGCGTCGATGGAGAGGCGCGTGAGCTTGCGGTAGGTCTCGGCCGACTCGACCAGCTGCCCGAGCGCGGCCTGCGTCTCCGCGATCAACAAGAGGTGCGTCGGCGCGTCGACCAGCGACTGCGCGCGCTGCAGCTTGTCGAGCGCCTCGGCGTACTTGCCCTCGCCCTTCAGCTTGACGGCCGTCTCGGCGAGCTGTCGGGCCGCCGCGCGATCGGAGTCGGACTGGGCGAGCGCGCCCGACGCCACGAGAGGAAAGGCGAGCGCGAGCGCGAGGACGCGGTGCTTCATGCCAACTCAATAGCCGAGGTCGACCTTGCCCGGGCCTGGTTTCGATGGGGGAGGCGGGGGCTTGGGCGGCTCGACGCGCGGGGGCGGCTCGGGAGGCTTGTTGGCCCCGCCGCGCTTCAGCTTGTGCTGCGGGTGTGTGCTCGCGGGCTCGGCCGTCGACGTCGACGCCGACGCGGGCGCGACGACGGGCGCGCTCTCGGGCGGCGGTGGCGCTGACGGGGGAGTGTCGGACGTCGCCGCGATCGGCGCCTCGTGCCGCGCGGCCGCGCGCTTGCCCTTGCCGTCTCTTGCGAGCAACAGCGCCGCGCCGAGGCCGCCCGCCGCCAGCATCACGACGCCGACCACGATGAACGGTAGCGCGGAGCCTCGCTTGGGGACCCCCGCGACCTCGTACGCGCTCACCGTCCCCGCGCGACCCGCTTCGGGCAGAGGCTGCGCCTCTGACGCCGGCCCCCGCGCGACGACCCCGGGGCTCGAGAGGCCAGCGAGGGTCGCGAGCTCGTGGGCCTGCTCGGAGACCGACGCGAACCTCTGCTCGGGCTCCTTCGCGAGTGAGCGCGCGAGCCAGGCGTCGAACGCCTGGGGGATCCCCTGGAACATCAGCGACGGCGTCGGCGTCGGCACGGTGCAGATCTTCACCAGCAGATCGCCCGTCGACTCGCCCATGAACGCGTGCTGCCCGGTCAGGCACTGGTACGCGACCACGCCGAACGCCCAGACGTCGGTGCGGTGATCGACCGTCTTCAGGCCGCGCACCTGCTCGGGGCTCATGTAGAACGGCGTGCCGATCACCGAGCCGGTGCGGGTGCTGCTCGACATGCCCGGGCCCGTGTCGGTGATCTTCGCGATGCCGAAATCGACGATCTTGGCGATCTCCTCGTCGCCGTCGCTCGAGCGCTCCATGAAGATGTTCTCGGGCTTGAGATCGCGGTGGACGATGTTGAGTTCGTGTGCTTTCGCGAGGCCGCGCGCGACCTGCCCGAGGATGCGCGCGGTCTCGGGCAGCGACAGGCGGCCGACCCGCGTCAGGCGCGAGTCGAGCGGCTCGCCGTCGAGGTACTCCATCACGATGAACGGTCGCCCGTCGTCCATCACGCCGTGATCGTGGATCTGCACGACGTAGCGGCTCTGCAGCCTGGCCGCCGCGCGCGCCTCGTTCTGGAAGCGCTGCCGCGCCTCGGGCGCCTGGGCGAGCTCGCCGTCGATGAACTTGACGGCCACGCGCGTGCCGAGGCTCGTGTGTACGCCCTCCCACACGCTGCCCATGCCCCCGCGGCCGATCATCCGCGTGAGCTGGTACCGCCCGGCGACCAGCGAGTCGGTCATGCGGCGACGAGGCTAGCAAAAAGCGAGGCGCGGGTCAGATAACAGACCGAGGCGCTTCTTCAGCGCCGCGAGCTTGCGCCGGACCGAAGGGTTGCCGGGCTCGAGCTGCTCGAGGATGCTGAACTGCTGGTACGCGGGCTGGAGGTTGTTGGCGGCCAGCATCCGCTCGATCCGCGCGGCGACCTCGCGGCCGTCGTCGGTCGTCATCTCGTCGATCCACGTGCGCGGCTTCGGCTCGGGCGGGAGCGTCTTCGGTCGCTTGCGCTCGGATGGGTCGTCCTTGCCGAACGCGGTCGGGGGCAGGCGCAGCTTGCCCTTCTTGAGGTAGCGCTCGACGTAGCGCTTCTGGAGCTCGGGCTCGCGCAGCACCTCGTACGCCTCGACCGCGCGCTTGAACACCTCGCGCGCCGCCTCGCGCTCTGCCTCGGTCGCGCCAGAGTACTGGTCCGGGTGGTACAGCGCCGCGAACGCGTGGAACGCTTGCTTCACCGCGGGCGCGCGGTGCCAGTCATGGGAGAGCCCGAGGAGCTGAAAATACGACAGCTTCGCGACGCGCGCCTGCAAGGAGAGGACGTCGAGCGCCATCGTCGTCCCCCGCCCCGCTCAGGGCTCGAAGTCGCCCTTCTTCAGCAGCTCGGCGATCGTCCACAAGAAATCGTTGCCGAGGACGCCGTCGATCACGCGGTGATCGTACGAGAGCGCCGCGTACATCACCGGGTGGATCGCGATGTGGTCCTCGCCGTCCTCTTCGACCACGACGACCCGCTTCTTGATCTCGCCCATCCGCAGGATGCCGACGTTGGGCTGCGAGATGATCGCGCCGCCGTAGAGGTTGCCGCGCAGGCCGGGGTTGGTGACCGAGAACGACGTGCCGGAGAAGTCGTCGGGCGTCAGCTTGCCGTCCCGCGCGCGGGTCGCCAGATCGCCGATGGCGCGCGCCATGCCGCGCAGGGACAGCTCGTCGGCGTTCTTGAGGTTGGGGACGACGAGGCCGTCGGGCGCGTCGACCGCGACCCCGAGGTTGACGCGGCCGAGCTCGATCGTCGCGCCGTCGCCGACCCGCGCGTTGACGCCGGGGAACTGCCGCAACGCGCGCGTCAGCGCGACGCACACGAACGCGAGCACCGTGAGGCCGAGGCCCTCTTTCTTGTAGGCGCTCTTGTGGGCCTCGCGCAGCTTCATCACGCGGTGCAGGTCCACCTCGGCGACCGTCACGACGTGCGGCGACGTGAACTTGGAGTAGACCATGTGGTCGGCCGTGATCCGTCGCTTGCGGTTCCACGGGATGACCTTGTCGCCGGGGCCGGGCGTGTACGGCGGCGCCTTGAACGCGCCGTAGCCGGCGCCCGGAATGGGGAACGTGAACGGCCCGCTCGCGGGAGGGCTGACCGGTGACGCGACGACGACCGGAGGCGGAGCGGGCGGCTGCGCGGCGGCCGTGACGTCGGCCTTGGTGATGCGGCCGTGCTCGCCGGAGCCCTGCACCTTGCCGAGATCGACGCCGAGCTCCCTCGCCTCCTGGCGGACGGAGGGCGCGGCCTTCGGCGTCTCGCTGGCGGCAGCGGGCGCGGGCGACGCCTCCTTGGCGGCGGGCTTCTTCGCGCCCGTCGTCCTCGTCTCGTCGACCTGGGCCATCACGACCCCGACGCGGATGGTGTCGTTCTCGTTGACGAGGAGCTTGGCGATGGTGCCCGCGACCGGCGACGGCACCTCGCTGTCGGCCTTGTCGGTCGCGACCGAGACGATCGCCTGGCCGACGGCCACGACGTCGCCCTCGGCGACCAGCCACTTGGTGA
This sequence comes from Myxococcota bacterium, assembly GCA_963169165.1. Taxonomy (GTDB): domain Bacteria; phylum Myxococcota_A; class Polyangia; order Polyangiales; family Polyangiaceae; genus JADLFU01. The sequence goes on from CAUJFL010000083.1 coordinate 19,991, forward strand.
TGGTTCCCTCTGCGACACTCTCGCCCAGCTGCGGCATGACGACGTCGATCATCTTCGCGGCCGCCCTTTACCCCGCGCGCGCCCGCGGGTCGAGCGGTTGTCACGGCGCTACCTGGTCGGCGCCGCGGGCCACTTCGACGGATCGCCGTGTCCGGGGCCGAGCACGAGGCGCAGCTTGGCGGCGGGCTCGAACCCCTCGACGTGCGGCGGGTGGTGGCACTCGCTCACGCACGACTCGGGCTTCGGGTGCCCGACGATGCGCGATTTGTCGGCGGGCGACTCTCTGTGGCGGGCGCCGGGGCCGTGACACTGCTCGCACTGCACGTCCTGCAGCGTCGCGTTGTCCGTCACGGTCGAGCCGCCTGGCTTCTCGTAGCCGGTGACGTGGCACGAGACGCAGTCGAGGTTGAACTCCTTCGACTGGGAGACGAGCGTCGCGTACGCCCGCGCGTGGGGGGTCTTCTTCCACACCTCGACGGCGCCTGGGTGACACTGACCACACGCCGTGAGCCCGATGTAGCCGCTCTCTCCGGCGGGCACGGGCGGCGCCTTGCGCCCCGCGAACGCCGCGCGGTTGTGCTCGTTGACGCGCTTGTAGTAGCCCTGCATCGAGGCCTTCAGCGCGGCGTCCTCGCCGAGATCGCTCTTCACCTCGAGCATCGTGTAGCGAAAGTAGCTGCCCGCGGCCGGCGGAGGCGGGGTCGACAGCGTCGCCAGCTCCCGCTCGAGCTTCCTCAGATCGTCTCGGCGCGCCGCGAGATCGGCCTCGGGCGCGGTCTTGTTGAGCTCCCACCCGCGGATCTTGGCCTTGAGCTCGTCGATGCGCCGGGACAGCGCGTCGCGCTCGCCTGCCCGCGCGAGGCCCGCGCCGTCTCGAAACGGCGGCGCGCCGCGCACGTAGAGATCGACCGCCGCGATCGTCTGCAGGTGGTTGCCCGTCTCGACGATCAGCGTGTCGCCGAGCAGCGCGGGCGGCGCCGGCTTGTCGTTCAGATCTCCTTCCGCGAAGGGCTTGCCCACGGCGACGACCGCGAGCTCGGGCGCCGACTCGGCGAGCCGCAGCGCCTCGCCGCGGTTCATCGTGAAGAGCCCGACGAGGATCGTGGCGCCCTTCTGCTTGGCCTCGGCGACCGCGGCCGCGAGCTTGTCGCGCGGCGGCGCCACCGTCACGCCGTCGGGCGCGGCGCCGCGCAGCTGCGGCGTCGAGAGGCCGATGAAGCCGACCTTCTGACCGCCGATGACGCGCACCTCGACGCCCGCGGCGCCCCCCGACGCGCCGCCGAGGTTCGCCCCGACGAGCGCGGCGCCGCTCTTCGACGACAGCTCGCGCAGCAGCTCCTCGCCGCCGGCCCAGTCGTTGTATCCAGGCGAGAATGCGGCGAGCCCGAGGCGCCTCCACGCGTCGGCCATCGCCTCGGCCTTCCAGGTGTCCGTCGTCGATTGATCGGGGCGCGGGCGCGGCTCGAGGAAGAACAGCGGACCCGCGGCCGCGATCGCCGAGGCGGGCGCTCGCTTCGACTCTCTGGCGAGCAGCGCGCCGAGCTTGTCGAGCCCGCCGAGCTGGTCCTTCGAGCACCCGCACGGCTCGAGCGCGCCCGCGACCGTCGACATCAGGTAGAGGCGCACCGTCGGCGGCGCGGTCGAGGCGGCCGACGCGTCGCGCGCGTCCCCCGACGGCGCGCCCTTGCAGCCCTGGCACGCTGCGAGCGTCGCGGAGACGGACAGCGACAGCGCGAGCGCGAGCAGGCCGGATCTCATCGGGAGGGGCACTCATATCGTCTCGCTGGACGCGGCGCCAAGCCCACGGGAGGCGAGGCGAGCCCGCGACGGCGAGAGCGCCATCCTCCGTGCGACGCGCGGCTGCTCCGAGACGCTCGACCAGCCCGCGCTCAGCGCCCTGTTCGACCTCGCGCTGGCGCGCCGCGCCGACCCCTTCGACGAGCCCGCGCGCACACCTCGCGCGGCTGCTCGAGGTCGCGCCGCCGCCGCGTCGACCCGCCCCGACGGGCACCACGTCTCGCTCGACGCGGCGCCGGGCCCGTGCGAGCCGGGCTCGATGCCGGACGCGCGCTTCGTGTGGCTCGATCTCGAGATGACAGGCCTCGATCCCGAGCGCGACGTCGTGCTCGAGATCGGCGCGATCGTCACCGGCGCGGACCTCGAGCCGATCGACGAGCTGGAGCGCGTGATCTGGCAGCCCGAGGCGGCGCTCGCGCGGATGAGCCCGTTCGTCCGCGAGATGCACGACGACAACGGCCTCGCGGCCAAGGTGCGCGCCTCCACGATCGATCTCGCCGAGGCCGAGCGCGACGTGCTCGCGATGGTGTCCCGCCACTGCGCGTTCCGCGAGGCGTTCCTGGCGGGGAACAGCATCTACCAGGATCGACGCTTCCTCGCGCGCCACATGCCGCTGCTCGAGGGCTACCTGCACTATCGCCAGGTCGATGTGTCGAGCCTCAAGGTGCTGACCCAGTGCTGGTACCCGGACGCACGCTTCGATAAATCAAATAAAACTCACACAGCCCTCGACGACATCCGGGGCAGCCTGGCGGAGCTACGGCACTACCGCGCGCGCGTGATGCGCTGACCGGCGCCGACGCGCACGCGCGCCCACATCGCCTCCGCGATCGGTTCGATCATCCGCGTGAGCGTCGAGATCACGTCGATCCGCCGGATAAACAGGGCAATTGGCCTGCGCTTGGCTCGGCACGACGCCTGCACCGGCGCCTGGTGCGACACGACGTCGCCCCTGCCGAGGAGCCTCCCATGTCCAGACGATTCATCGCCCTGACGAGCCTGACCCTGATCACCCTGTGCGCGTGCGCGTCCGCCACCGACGCCGAGCAGCCGGACGACCCCCGCGGCTCCGGGGGAGAGCAGACGCCGCCGGCGAGCGACGACACCGCCGGCTCCCGCGGCGGGGCGGGCGGCGCGAAGGCTGGCGCGTCGGGGGGCAAATCGACCGCGGGCAAGTCGGCGGCGGGCGCGGCGGGCAAGTCGACCGCTGGTTCGGCCGGGGGCGTGCCAGGCCCGGTGGGCGGCGCGGCGGGCAAATCGGCGGCGGGCGCGGGAGGCAAGTCGGCGGCGGGCGCGGGAGGCAAGTCGGCGGCGGGCGCGGCGGGCAAGTCGGCGGCGGGCGCGCCTCAGGGCCCGGCGCTCATCGTCTCGTCGCTCGAGGTGGCGCAGACCCACGTGCTGCCCGAGGCTGGGCTGTCGTGGACCATCTCGGGCTCGAAGCGGCAGCTCCACCTCGTGGGGCGGCGTGACGTCCTCGCGCTGGTGAGCCTGGCCGGGCCCGCGCAGGCGCCGACGCTGGAGGTGTGGGTCGGCGATGACAAGCAGGGCGAGGTGTCGCTCGAAGACCCGTCGCAGCTGCCGAGGACAGAGGCCGACGGCCCCGCCTACGGCGAGGACTTGCACAGGGTGGATATCCAGCCTGGTCCGACATTCAAGTCATGCAGCCTCCACCTTCGCGGAGTACCGCGCCACGATTTCACGCATGAGCGTGGAGAAACGGTCGGACATGAGCGCGGCGCGGAAGCTGAGGATGGTCTGGCCG
>CAUJFL010000084.1 GCA_963169165.1 Myxococcota bacterium
GGCGGCACGACGATCGGCAGCTGCACGAGCGCCTCGACTGCGCGCGCGAGCCTCCCTCGAGACTGCGCGAGCGACCACGCGAGCGGCGTGCCCAGCGCGGCCACGAGCGCCGCGCTCACGCTGGTCGTCAGCTGGCTGAGCCGCAGCGCCGGCCACACGAGCGGGTGCGCGAGGCCGGCGCGGACCTCGGCCGCGGAGGTCTTCGCGAACAGCGCGGCGAGCGGGGCGACGAGCAAGAGCGCGAGCGCGCCGCCGACGAGCGCGAGCCCGAGCCGCTGGGCGCGGAGGCTCACGGCGCTCCCGCCGGCGTGAAGCCCGCGCGCGACAGCACCTCGCGAGCCTCGCTCGAGCGCACCAGCTCGAGCCAGGCGCGGCCCAGCGTCGGGTGGGGAGCGCCTTGAATGAGCGCGATCGGGCACTCGGTCTTCACGGTCACCTCGGGCGGCAACGGGACGACGCTCACCCCGTCGACGCCGCGCGCGTCGGTGCGATAGACCACGCCCGCGTCGGCCTCGCCGAGCCGCACCTTCGCCAGCACCTGGCGCACCGACAGCTCACGCGACACGATCCGCGCCTCCACCCGCGCGCGAAAATCGTCGCCATAGAGAGGGCGCGCGCGCTCGAGCACCTGCGCGGTGTATCGGCCTATCGGGACCTCGGGCCCGCCGACCACCACCCGCGCCGCGCGCGGCAGCTCACCGAGCGACGTGACGACGTTGGCCGACTCTCGCGAGACGATCAACACGGGCTCGTTGGTCGCGAACACCACCGGCGCCGTGGCACGCCCGGCCCGCACGAGCTCGTCCATGTGCCGCGTGTCCGCCGACGCGAACACGTCCGCTCGCGCGCCGTGCTCGAGCTGCGCGCGCAGCTCCTGGGTGCCCGCGTACTGCAGCGTGACCTTCACGCCCGGGTGACCGCGCCGAAAAGCGGTCGCGAGCTCATCGAACACGCCGCGCAGCGACGCCGCCGCGAACACCACGAGCTCGCCCTCGGCCGGAGCCTGCTTGCAGCCCGTGACCGCGAGCGCGAGCGCGCCCGCCAGCATCGATCTCCGCGTCGGCGCGCGCGGCGTCACAGGGTCCCCGCGGCCTGGAGGTAGACGTAGACGGGATCACCCTGCGGCGCGCCGCGCGCCTCACGCGCGAACCTCCCGCGCACGAGCAGCGCGCCGCCCGCCTCGAGCACCAGGTTGCCTGGCAGGGCCGCCCAGCGCGCGCGCGCGTCGAGGTGGTGGCCGACGAACGAGCCCGAGTCGCCGCTCGGATCGCGGACACCTGCGCCGACCCAGGCGTCTCGCGACGACGCGAGCCACGCCTCGCGCGCGGTCGCGACCAGCTCGATCGCACCGGCTGGCGACGCCTCGAGCCGGGCCCCGGGGGAGACGAGGTTGCCGCGGGACAGCGGCCCCCACAGCCCGGTGGGTCCGAAGTCGAACCTGCGCGCCCCGAACAGGGGATCGAACCTGCCCTGCGCGCCGTCGTGAGGATCGTTGTCGCCCGTCGCGACGTCGAACAGCAGCGCGCCCCGCGGGCGCCACGGAGCGTCGAGCCGATGCCCCAGCTCGAGGTGGACGGAGCCCGCGCGGTGCCGAAGCTCGGCGCGATCTCTGCTGGAAGACGTCGCGCGCGAGGTCCCGAGCTGCGCCATCACCTCGACGTTCCAGTCGACGGCGCCGACGGCGGGGGCGCGGACGACGCGCGCGCCCGGGGTCACCAGCCGACGATCGTTGGACTGAAAGTCGCTGGTGTCACGCTCGTGAAGGCCGATGACATAGGACTCGAGCAGGAGCCTCGGCGCCAGCGCATCGGTCGCGAAGAGGAGTGACCACAGCAGGACGCCAGGGTTCTCGCGGTCGCGCGCGAGCTCGCCCCGCGCGAGCGGCCCCGGGTTCGCGGGCAGCCGCACCACGGGCACCACCGCGAGCGCGCGGAGCGAGTGCGGCCCGAGGCGCCAGCGCGCGTCGACGCCAGTGAAGGAATTGACAGTGTTACGAAAATCGTTTCGCGCGACGAGGCGTCGACTGCCGAGATCGACAGTGAAGCGCCCAACGGTCAGCGACGCCTCGTCTCCCTCTGTCAGCAGCCCGTCATCCTTCACGCCGACGTACGCCTGGAGCACGTCGAGCGGATCGACGATGGTCGGCGTGAGCGCGCCGTCGTGGTTGGCGAACGCGCGCGAGTCGTCGAGCTCGAGGCCGGCCCAAACGCGGGCCCCGCGCACCTCGAGGCGCAGCAAGGTCCGCAGCGACAGCGCCGCGACGTCGCCGCGCGAGCCGGCGCTAAAGTCGGGGGAGAGGCGCTCGACGCGCGCGCGGTGCTCCACCCCGAGCCGCAGCCACGACGGCGCGCCGAGCGCCTCTGCGGCCCGCCAGGGCGAGGCGTCGGCGCGAGCGGTCGAGGTCGCCGCGAGCAGGGCGAGGGCGAGCATGAACGGACCGCCCGCCCTCGGGGTCATGCGACCTCGGCGACGCCCGCGCCCGCGGAGGCTGGATCGTAGCCCATCGACGCGAGCTCGCGCCGGACCCCGGCGGACGTCAGCTCGTGGAGCAGCCGCTGGAGGCGCGGATCGTCGAGCGAGGCGCGCGCGAGCGCGAGATCGTAGCGCTCGCTGGCGAGCGGGACGACCCCGAGCCCGAGCGCCAGCGCCGCGTCGCGCGACGCGACGCCGACGTCGGCCGCGCCGAACGCGACCGCGCGCGCGACGTCGAGGTGGCC
>CAUJFL010000085.1 GCA_963169165.1 Myxococcota bacterium
GCAGCTGCTGGACGTACGCGTGCTGATCGGTCGACCCCTTGTTGCCGTAGACCGCGATCCCCTGGTGTACGACGTTGCCCGCGAGATCGTGCTCCTTGCCGAGCGACTCCATCACCAGCTGCTGCAGATAGCGGCTCGTGAGCTCGAGCCGATCCTTGTACGGCAGGATCACCATGTCCTTCTGGCCGCGCCCGCCGGTCTCGTGCAGCCACGCGAGCGCCAGCATCGCGGCGGGGTTCTCGCGCGGCTCGCGCGCCCGGGTCGCCACGTCCATCACGCGCGCGCCGTCGAGCATCGCGCGGACGTCGACGCCCGCGAGCGCCGCGGGCAACAGGCCGACCGCGCTCGTCTCCGAGGTGCGCCCGCCGACCCAGTCCCACATCGGGAAGCGCTCGAGGAAGCCCTCGGAGATCGCGTATCTGTCGAGCTCGCTGCCCTCGCCGGTGATCGCGACCGCGTGCCGTCCGAAGACGAGCCCGCGGCGCTCGAGCGCGGCCTTCGCCTCGAGCATCCCGTTGCGCGTCTCCTTCGTGCCCCCCGACTTGCTGGTCACGACGACGAGCGTCGTCGCGAGGCGCTCGCCGAGCCGCGCGAGGACGCGGTCGAAGCCGTCGGGATCGGTGTTGTCGAAGAAGGAGAGCGCGAGCTCCTCGCCCGGCGCGCCGAGCGCGCTCGCCGCGAGCTGGGGGCCGAGCGCCGAGCCGCCGATGCCGACGACGAGCGCGTCGGTGAACTTGCGCCCCGACGCCGACGTGACCGCGCCGCCGCGCACACGCTCGGCGAACGCGACGATCCTGTCGACCGTCTCGGTGACCGCGCGCGACAGCTCGGGGCTGGGCGCGAGCGACGGGTCGCGCAGCCAGTAGTGGCCGACCATCCGCCCCTCGTCCGGGTTCGCGAGTGCCCCCTTCTCGAGCGCGGCCATCGCGTCGAGCGCGGCGACCGCCGCGTCGCGCCGCCCGTCGACGAAGCCGGGGGGAAAGTCGATCCGGCTCGTGTCCAGCGCGAGCCCGACGCCGTCGACGACGAGGTAGGAGCTGACGAAGCGGGTCCAGAGATCGCGTGAGGTCATCGTTCGGTGCTCTCGTTCGGGAGGGTTGGGGGGGTGCGCGAGGCTACGCCATTCTCGCGGACTGCGAGGCGGCTGGATTCGCTTGACAAGGGGCTCGGATTCCTTCAGGTTCCGCCTCCCATTCTTGCCCCCCTGGGGCCGACGGCGGGTTTCCACATGGCCAAGAGCGACATCACAGGCAAGCGCAAGCTCCTCGCGCAGAACGTCTCGCACTCGAACATCAAGACCAAGCGCTGGCAGAACGTCAACGTCCAGAGCCGTCGGCTGTGGGTGCCCGAGCTCGCCCGCTTCATCCGCCTCAACGTGACCACGCGCGACCTGCGCACGATCGACAAGATCGGCCTGGTCGCGTACGCGAAGCAGCACGGCATCCTGATCGCGTTAGCCCGGCGGGCGGCGCGCAATGAGCGCGGCGGAGGGGCCTCGAGGCCGCTCCGCCGTTCGGGTTTCTTCGTCGACGTCGGCGCTCACCGCGCGAGCGACGCGAGCCACGCGACCACCACGTCGTCGACCGCGTTGGCCATCAGCTGCAGCGCGTCGCCCCGGGCGACGTCGGGATCGTCCGGCGCGACCCGCGACAGATCTCGCTGCTCGGGGTGAAACTGCACCCCCACGACCGGGAAGGGTCCTCCTGTCGCGCGGAACGCCTGCGACACGTGGACGCAGCGATCACCGCCCCTCTCCCACGTCGGCTCGGGCCCGGCGGCGCGCACCCACGGCGCGCAGAGCGTGGTGTGCGCGAGCTCGCGCAGCCTGGTCAGCCGCGAGTAGGCGGTCCAGCGGACCGCGTCGCCGTGAGAGCTGGGGAACGCGCGCGTGGTCGAGCGTGCGGGTCCGTCGCTCGAGAAGCGAAACAGCGGATCGCGCGGGTCGAAGACGAACGTCGGTCGGTCGGCGTCGCTCTCGGGAGGATCGCTCCACCACGCGCGCTCGAACACGCCGCCGCGGGCGATCACCTCGCGGATGGGCGAGTTGTCGTTGCGAAACAGCACGCTGTCGAAATCGCCGCCGCCGGCCTCGAGCAGCGCGAGGATCTGCGCGCCGCCACAGAAGCCCAGCATCGGCGCGACGCGCCCGTGTACGACGTCGACGAGCTGCCCCATGCCGCGATCGCCAGAGGCCGCGTCGGCGCCCGCGTTCCACCGGACGTGGCCCTTCTTGGGGGCGTACGTCCCGGTGACGCGATCGAACTCCCAGTCGAGCGAGCCAGAGAGCAGGAGGAACGGCGGCGGCGCCTGCGCGGCGAGCAGCTCGACGTCCAGCGTGGGATCGTCGCCGTCGACGACCTGGAGGAAGCGGCCCACGCCGTCGTCAGCGGGGATCGCCGCGTCAGCCGGCCACCGCGTGTCCGACGAGAACCCGACGACGATGCGGCGCAGCCTGTGGTGTACGTCCCGCGCGAACTGACCAGACGCCGCGGCCTCTCCGCCGCGGTACGCGGCCGCGGCGAGCGCGGGGTTGGCGTTGACGCTGATGAACAGGGGCTCGGGCAACACCGGCCTGCGATCGTCGGCCGCGTAGAGCGCCACCTCGCGCACGACGGGCGTGGCCGTGTCCGAGGGTCGTCCATCGTCGCCGGTCGCGCGCGGGATCACGACGCGCAGCTCGCGCACCGGGCGCGGCGCGAAGCGGACGAGGCGCCGGCGCACCGGCAGCTCGCGCACCACGGACGGGACGCGCGCGAGCGGCGGGGAGGCCTCGTCGAGCGGCACCCACGCGCCGTCGTCTCCGCGCGTCTCGACGCGATAGTCGAGCGGCATCGCCCGCGCCGAGAGCCTCCGGCCCGGCTCCCCGTCGCGCGGGACCGTGACCGAATCGGCCCCGACCACGAGGCGGAGGCGATCGACCCACGCGGGCTCGCGGAGCGCGAGCGTGAGCGTCCACGGGCCTGGCCCCGCGCCGCGCCACATCGTGTCGTAGCGCTCGTCGCCCACCTTCGAGTCGCCCCGCGCGACCGGCAGCGGGCTCGCGCCCTCGTAGACCCGCACCTCTCGGACGACCGGCGCGCCGCGTGACATCGCGGTGATGACGAGCCGCACGCCGCACGCCTCGACGTCGGAGAAGAGCACCTGCCGCTGGGCGTGGAGATCGGACGGCCCGTACGCGAACTGGTTGCCGTCACGATCGAGGTGGCGCGCGTGTGGCATGGTGGCCCACAGCGCCCACCCGTGACAGACGCCATCGACCGGGAGCTGATGCTCGACCCGATACTCGGCCGGGACCCCGCGCGCGGCGTCGTCTCCAAAGAGGAACCGCACCCACCCGACGTGCACCGGCCGACGAAACGGCAGGGTCAGCGTCCACTCGCGCGCCGTCGCCTCACCGCGCCACGCGGTCGTGTCGTCGCCGTCGAACGCCTGCAGCGGTTCGCCCGCGCCCTCGGGCGCGAACGAGATCGAATCATCGACGGCGACGTTCGACACGGGCCGCGCCCCTGGGAACCGCTCGGCCGCCGCCACGCCCTCTCGCCTCGGCACCGCGAGAGGCCACGCCTCGGCGCCGAACGCGGAGGCCGTATGGAGCGCGATCCACGCCGCGAGCGCACGCTGACAAGCTCTCCGCACGTGGCCGACGCATAGCATGTAGGTCGTCCTGCCGAAAGGTGATCCGGATCAATTCACCTCGACAACGCGCAACGATTTCCGCCAGACTTCGCGTGCGGCGCAGGTCGTGCCGTCCACGCGAGGCTCCATGCGAACTCATCCTTCTGGCCACCGCCTCTCACTTCTCTTCCCCATCGCCCTGCTCGCCGCGGGCCTCGGCCCGGTCGCGGCGGGGTGCGGCAGCAGCGACGGCGAGGCCGACGAGGCCGCGGCCTCCGAGTGTCTGAGCACCAAGCGATATTTTCAGAAAGAGGTGTGGAGCGCCTTCATGGGCGGGACTTGCACCAAGTGTCACACGCCCGACGGCGTCGCCGTCTCTCCCGAGGATCCCAACCAGAAGCCGGCGCGCTTCGTGCTGCAACCGCCGAGCTACCCGGGCTTCCTCGACGCCAACCTGGCGACGCTGAAGGAGATGGCGAGCTACTCGCAGAACGGCACGCCCATCCTCCTGCAGAAGCCGCTTGGCAAGCTCGACCACGGCGGCAAGGTGGTGCTCACCGAGGGTTCACCCGAGATCAAGGCGCTGACCGAGCTGGTCAACCGCCTCAACAGCGGCAAGGAGGGCGGCACCTGCGCCGACGCGGGCACGACCGCGCTCGCGGGCGTCACCAACCTCGACGGGGCGACGCTGGTCCGCAAGGCGACGCTCGATCTCGCGGGGCGCCTGCCGACCGCCGACGAGGTCGCCCAGGCCGCGACCAACGACGACGCGGCCCTCGACGCCATCCTCGACGGGCTGATGAAGGAGCCCGTGTTCCTCACGCGGATCCGCGAGATGTTCAACGACGTCTACCTGACCGACAAGCTGCTGGGCTACGGCGGGATGGCGATCGATCTGATGAACGACTCCAACTACCCGGGGCTCAAACCTTACAAAGACTCGAAATCCCCCGAGTACATGGACACCGCCAAGCGGCGAATGATCAACACTGCGATCGCCCGCGAGCCGGTCGATCTCGTCGCCTACGTCGTGCGCAACGATCGACCCTTCACCGAGATCGTGACGGCGCCGTACGCGATCGTCAACCCGTACACGGCGATCGCCTACGGTGCGAACGTCCAGTTCTCCAACCCCAGCGACTACGAGGAGTTCAAGGAGGTCCAGGTCACGCTGGGCAGCGGCGTCCAGGTGCCCCACGCGGGGATCCTGTCCACCCCGTCGTTCCTCAATCGCTGGCAGACCACGCCCACCAACCGAAACCGCGCCCGCTCGCGGCGGGTCTACTCGTTCTTCCTGGCCACCGATCTGCTCAAGATCGCCGAGCGCCCGATCGACGCCACCAAGGTGACGGAGGGCGACAACCCGACGCGAAACTCGTTCTACTGCAACGTCTGCCACAAGACGCTCGATCCAGTGGCCGGCGCGTTCCGCGGGTGGGACGACAACGACTACGAGAAGTTCACCCCCGACGCCAAGTGGCACGACGAGATGTTCGAGCCCGGCTTCGGCGGCGCCAAGCTCCCGCCCGACCAGTATGGCGCGGGCGTCAAGTGGCTGGGCCCGCAGCTAACACAGGACCCTCGCTTCTACATCTCCGCGGTGCAGATCGTCTACAAGGGGCTGACCGGCCACGAGCCGCTCCGCTTCCCGAGCGACAGCGCGGCGCCCGACTTCGCCGACGCGACGGCCGCCTGGGAGGCGCAGGATCAGTTCTTCGCCAAGACGGTGGAGGCGTTCAAGGCGTCGAACACCAACCTGAAGGCGGTGGTGAAGGCGATCGTGAAGAGCCCCTACTACCGCGGCGTCGCCCCGGCCCCGGGCGCCAGCCCCGCCAGGATGAGGGACGTGGGCACCGCGAAGCTGCTCGGCCCCGAGGCGCTCGACCGCAAGATCACCGCGATCTTCGGCGTCCCCTGGATCAAGCAGTGGGAGTACGAGAAGGCGCACTCCTGGCTCCTCGAGGATTTCGAGCTGCTGTACGGCGGCATCGACTCGGACAACGTCACCTCGCGCCTGGCCGGACCCAACGGCATCGCGTCGAGCATCGGCTGGCGGATGGCGACGGAGACGGCGTGCCACCTGACCGCGTGGGATTTCACCAGGCCCAAGGAGCAGCGGCGGCTCTTCACTGTCATCGAGCCCGCCGAGGTGCCAGAGGCGGCCGGGCACACGGTCGAGGGCGGCGTCTCGGCGATCAAGGACAACATCGTCAAGCTCCACGAGCTGATCCTCGGCGAGAAGCTCGCGGCGTCGGACCCCGAGATCGAGCGGACGTACCAGGTCTTCTACGGCACCTGGAAGGAGCTGACCGACGCGGGCGCCAAGGACGACCTCTACTGGGAGTGTCAGGGTCGCATCGACCCGTTGACAGGCAAGGATCTCCCCGACGGTCAGAAGGTCACGAAGGACAAGGACCGCACGATCCGGGCCTGGCAGGCGGTCGTGACCTACCTCTTGCTCGACTACAAGTTTCTCTACCACTTAGCCAACCCACAAGGACGACGAACATGGAACGTAGGAGCTTCATCCAGATCGCGGGACTCGGTGGGCTGGCCGTCATGGCGCCGCTGACGGTGCAGCGGCGGGCGCGCGCCGCCAACAAGTATGCAGGGCCCTACTTCGTCGCGCTCAACGCGGGCGGCGGCTGGGACCCGACGATGCTGACCGATCCCAAGGGCGGCACCATCAACAAGACCTTCACCGCGGCCGCGACGGCGGGCAACCTCTCGTACGCGCCGATCGAGTACAAGGACGACGACAGCGGCAAGGTCGCGTACACGGCGAAGGCCTTCTTTGAGAAGTACAAGGACCGGCTGCTCGTCATCAACGGCGTCGACACCACGACCAACAACCACGACACCGGCAGCCGCATCACGTGGAGCGGGATGAGCACCGAGGGGCAGCCGGCGCTCGCGGCGATGTTCGCGGCTCAGCAGACGAAGGACGCGCCGATCCCGATGGCGTTCCTGTCCAACGGCGGCTTCGACGCGACCGAGGGCGTGGTGCAGCTCACGCGCTCGGGCAGCATCGACTCGCTGCGCAGGATCGCCTACCCCAACGTCGCCAACGTCGGCGACGTCGGCAGCGAGAAGCCGCTCAGCTACTTCGTCACGCCCGACACGCAGAGCCGGATCGCCCAGGCGCAGGCGGCGCGCCTCGGCGCGATGCGCGACGCGGCCAGGCTGCCGGTCCACGCGGCGGGGATGAACGCGCTCTACCTCGCGCGCCAGAGCAACGACGGCCTCGATCTGCTGGCCAACGTGCTCGCGGGGCAGAAACAGGTCAAGAATGAAGACTTTCCTGAGCTGAAGGACGTCGGCAACCTGGGGGCCCTGCAGAGCCTGATGCAGCAGGCGCAGCTCGCCGTCTCCGCGTTCACGGCGGGGGTCGCGGTCAGCGCCAACCTCAGCATCGGCGGCTTCGACACCCACTCGAACCATGACGACGACCAGAGCAGGATGCTGATCCAGCTGCTGCGCGGCCTCTCCTACCTGTATGACGCGGCGGACGCCGCTGGGATCGGTGGCAACCTCTACGTGATGGTGGGCTCTGATTTCGGCCGCACCCCCAAGTACAACAACGCCAACGGCAAGGATCACTGGAACGTCACCAGCGTGATGCTCTCCGGCCCGGGGATCGCCGGCAACCGCGTGCTCGGGCAGACGACGCCCGAGTTCGGTCTGCTACAGTATGATACCGCGCTGAACCCGGTGAGCGAGGGGCGTCACCTCGAGCCTCGACACATCCACGCCGCGCTCCGTCAGAAGCTCGGCATGGCTGGCGGGGACGTGGACAAGCGGTTCCCCGTCGCGGGGGGTGACATCACCCTGCCGCTAGGCTGATCGGCGGCGGCGACGGGCAGCCCACGCCGCCGCGAACAGGCCCAGCGCCCACGCTGGGCCTGTGTCTTTTGTGAAATTGCATGAGCAGCCTGGCGCGTCGTTCGCCGGGGGCTCGACACCGGGGAGAGGGGCGGCGCCCGCCCTGCCCGCGCGGCCGCCCACCAGCCCGCCCGTGGCGCCACCCGCCCCCCCGAGCGCGGGGCCCGCGCCCCCGATGGGCTGGCTCCCCGCCACGCCAGCGGCCCCTGCGCTCATGGGCGCGCCGCCCGAGCCCGCGCCGCTCGCGCCCGCGCCCGACGCGCCTCCGCTGCCCGCGCCGCCGCTGCCCGCCGCGCCCGCGCCGCCGGACTCGTCCGCGTACGCTCCGCACGCTGGATCCGGCGCGGCGCCGCGAGCCCCGAGCGCGAGCAGGTACGCACCCGCGCCGAAGCCCATCATCGGTGCGTTGAATTTGTAGACTCCCGTCTGCTCGTCGTAGGTCTCCGCGATCTCGAGGTAGTTGGCCTTCGACTGGCTCGTGGTCCAGTCGACCAGCGCCCTGGCCCGCGCGGCGTCACCGGCGAGCTCGCGGGCGACGGCGCCTCTCATGTTGGTGAAGACCCACTCGGCGCTGTCGTACTCGCCGCCCCAGGGCGACAGATCGGCCTCTCCGGCGTGGTCGACGCGGTCGTCGTTGCGCGACCAACCCGCACCCGCGGGCGCCCTCAGCGCCTGATCGAGGCCGACCAGCGTCGCCTGCGCCATCGGCCCCTTGGGGTCGAAGAGTTCCATCGCGAACGCGTCCCACACCGCGGCGTCCCAGTAGCCTCCGCCGCTCTGCCGTTCTTCGAGGTTGGACGTGAGGCCGCCCGTCGGCGCGCGTAGCCGCGAGACCAGCGCCGCGCGCAGCCCGCTGGCGGTCGCGCGGTACGTCTTCGCGCGCGCCGCGTCGCCGACCCGCGCCGCGATCTCGGCGAGATCGCAGAGTCCGCGCGCCGCGGTGATGGAAGTGTAGGCGGCGTGGCGCTCTCGCCCCTTCCAGTGTGTCTCCCAGATGGACGAGTCTGCGCGCACGAGCCCGCTGGCGGGATCGACCAGCTTGATTAGCGCGTCGCCGATCTTCTCGGAGATGAGCGCGAACCTCGCGTCGGCGAGCGACGTGTCGAGGGTGGCCCGCTCGTAGCGACGGAGCGCCCAGAGATACAACCCGAACCCGTCGAACTCGAGGTTCGGGCCGAAGTCGTTGAAGTCGGTCTCCTCGACGCCGAAGCCGTGATACCTCACCAAGCTGACCTGATACGGAGGCATCGCGTACGGCGCGAGCTCGCTCCACGACTGGAAGCGCCCCCCCTCGGCGTCGAGGTAGAACTCGAGCGCGCGGCGGGCTGAGTCCTTGTCACCCACCTGCGCGAGCGCGGCGATGGCGTAGGCGGTGTCACGGCTCCAGGTGACGGTCCACTCGCCTGGCGGCAGGCTGGCGAGGATCGCGCCGCGCCCGCGGTGCGTGACGGTGGCCGGCAGCTTGCCAAATCGAGAGTAGCGAGGCTCTCCGTCCTTCGACAGGTGCTCTCGCAAGAACGCCTCCGACTCCTTCACCTGTGCCATCTGGAGCATCGCCGCCGACTGACGCGCGAGGGCCTCTTCGTCGACTGACAACCCCGCTGGCAGCTTCAGCGCGGCGCTCGAGGCCGCCCAGGCGGCGAGCTCGGCGTCGAGCATCGACTTCGCGGTGGTGCCGCCGGGGAGCGCGGCGTCGAGCCAGCCGCTGACGGTCGCCTCCGCGCCTGGATCTCCGTGGTGGGCCAGGACGACGCCGACGTGGGCCTCCGCGCCGGGCGCGAGATCGCCCACCGCGAACTGAAACGCGGTCACCGAGCCGTCGCCCGTCGGAGCCTCCCCGTCGAGGCTTGGCAGATCCCCCGAGCCGGAGGCGACGATCTGGTAGGCGTTCTCGCTCGCGGGAGACGCCGCGCGGAACGCCGCGTGACGCGCGACGACGCCGAGCGGGCGAGCGACGACGACCCCGGCGAACGCGCGCTCGGCCAGCTCTCCCGTCGCGGGCAGGTAGCGGACGGTCTCGCCGTTCTCGCCGAGCTCGGACATCACGCCCGGGCGACCGAAGCCAAGGTGAAGATTGTGAAGCGAGAACACTGTCACTCCCTGCGCGACCGCGGCCCCGTCGTTCCTCACGCGCAGCACCATCGCGAACGACGCGTGCGGCAGCGCCCTCGGCGCGAAGACGTAGGTGGTCAGCAAGAGGTCACCGCGCCGCTGCGTCATCGTGGCGACGCCGGAGCCGGGCGCGTAACCGGACGCGTCGAGGTCGACCGGCAGGCCAGTGTTCCACGACTGCGCGCCAGCGACGCGGAGGCCGAAATACGCGTCGAACAGCAGATCGCGCGTCGGCACCGCGAGCGGCGTCGAGCCCTGCCACTGCTCGTCCCCGGCCGCGTCGAGCAGCGGCTCCTCGGTCGCGAAGAGGTGCTCGCGAAAGTGAGTCACGCGGGCGGTCGAGAGATCGAGCAGCGCCGCGCCGTGGCCGTTGGACACCGGCAGCCGGGTCACCGAGCGCGTGACGGGCGCCTCACCGCGCGCCGCGCCACCGACGAGGCAGAGCGCCCACAGCCATCGCCACCGGCTCCGCGTCACGGACATCGGGCCATCGTCGCCTCCGCCCCGCCGCGCGTCAACGGGACGCGCTCGCGCGGCGCTCGATTGCGTGTTGCTCCCCGTGCTCCCCCCTCCGCGCGTCACTGTTCTTCGCTTGCACCTCGCGCGTGACGGGACGACGGTCCACCCGTGCAAGACGAGGTGCGAGAGGACGAAATCGCCGCGACGACGCCGACGCCGATCTGCCGCGCCGCGGGGGGCGCGCTCGGCGCGGCGGGGTTCGTCGCGATCGCCGTGGCGGCGCAGATCTTCGCGTCCTTCAACGTGATCCTCGCGTTCTCGGCGGTCCTCGCGGGGATGATCACGGTCGGCCTCGCGGCGCTCGCGCTCGGTGCGATGGTGATGCGCGCGCGCGACTGGGCGGCCAGCGTCGCGGTCGTGCTCGCGCCGGTGCTGCTCTTGCTCTCTGGCGCTTGGGTCTTCTTGAGCTTCCGTGACGGAGTGTTCTCGGCGCTCGCGTTGATGAGCGTCGGGCTCTCGTTGCTCTCGTCGGTGCTCGTGCCGCTGGCGATGAAGGACTGCGAGAGGGCGTCCGAGGCTCGGCGCGCGCTCGCCAAGGCAGGGCTGGACATCGGTACGTGAGCCGCTCGCGGCTCCCCGATGTCGTCAAGTGGCGAGCGTTCAGCCGCGCTCGCCCACCCGAGGCACGACGGGATCGCACCGGTACCTCCGAGTCGTACCGCGCGCCGACACGGATCGGCCTCTCGTCAGGGTTGTCAAAGTGGCTTGGGATCCCTCTGGACCGACCCCTCACGTGTCATGCCAACATCCCGACACGCGCGACCGCGGGCCGTAGAGTGATGAGTGCTCACATCGCCCGTGCCGCCGGGCGACGAAAGTCATCACGCGACGCGTCGGCCAGGCGGTCTCCTCCGGGTCGGGACGGCGCCCGCGGGCATGGTCAACGCAGCAACACGCCCAGCGTCACACCAATCGACAGCGCCACCGCGACCCACGCCGAGCGGCGGTCGCGCCCTGTCAACTGACGCGCCCTCGGCTCCACCAGCACGATCGACGCGCCGATCGCCGGCAGCGCGGGCACCGGCCTGGCGAGCCACATCGACAGCGCGCCCGACGCGAGCGCCCCCACGAACGCCGCGGCCGCCATCCGCCGCGTCGACAGGCCATGTGTGATCGCCACCCCGAGCGCGAGCGCGACGAACAAGAGATCGCCGACCCCGAGCGCCGGGGCCATCGCGAACACGCCCGGCACCGGGAACGAGAACGCCAGCGCGTTCATCGCGCGCTCGCTCTCGACCAGCGCGCGGGTCGGGCCGCTCGGGTGGAGCACGGAGACGAGGTCTGCGCACGCCGCGACCACCGACGCGGGCAACAGGTGCCCGGCCGCCTGCACGCGGCGCCCGATCGACGCGCCGGCCGCGTGCGCGAGCGCCACGAGCGCGACGTCGACCACGACCCCGAGCGCCGGGTGCCGCCAGGTCCAGGCGAACGCAGACGCGACGACGAGCGCCGCGGCGATCCCGAGCAGCGCGCGCGCGCGAGACGAGCCGCGGTCCGGCGCGAGCGCCGCGACGGCGCCGATCGACGTCGCAGAAGCGCCGACGAAGACGATCGCGGCCGCCGCGCCGTCTGAAGTGTGCAGCCATCTGCCGACCCACAGCGTCGACGCCAGGGCGCCGGCGAGCGCGGAGAGGACGACGAGCGGACGGTGAGCCACGCCCGCAGAAGGTACCGCACGCACCGCGCCCTGGCGCATCGCGCGTGGTTGCGTAGCATCGCGCGCGCGTGTCCTCGTTCACCTTCGCGCCCGACACCGTCATCGACGGCACGTTCCGCATCGAGCGGCTGCTGAAGCAGGGCGGGATGGGCGCCGTCTACGTCGCCGAGCAGCAGGGCACGGGCGCGAAGCGCGCGCTCAAGCTGATGCACGCGCACCTCGTCCGCGACGAGAGCGCCCGCGCTCGCTTCGAGCTCGAGGCCAAGATCGGCGCGCGCGTCGACAGCGATCACGTGGTCGACATCGTGGCCGCCGGCGTCGACGAGGAGGAGCGGACGCCGTACATCGCGATGGAGCTGCTCGACGGCGTCGATCTCGCGGCGCGCATCGCCGACGGCGGGCCTCTGTCGCTCGGTGAGGCGCACGTGCTGTTCACGCAGCTCGGCCACGCGCTCGCGGCGGCGCACGCGGCCGGCATCGTCCACCGCGATCTGAAGCCCGAGAACATCTTCCTCGCGAAGCCCAAGCGCCGCGGCGAGCCGTTCACCGTCAAGGTGCTCGACTTCGGCATCGCGCGCGTGATGGCCGACGCGCGCTTGACGCTCACCGGGGGGATCGGCTCGCCCATCTGGATGGCCCCGGAGCAGACCGGCAACACGCAGCCGATCACCCCGCGGACCGACGTGTGGGCGCTCGGACTGCTCGCGTTCTACGTGCTCACGGCCAAGCATTTCTGGCTCGCGCTGCACGACGAGACGGCGTCTCCGCTGCAGGTGCTGGGCGAGATCGCGAAGCCCTCGTACGACCCGCCCTCGACTCGCCTCGCGCAGCTCGGCGGCTCGTCCGCGCTGCCCGACGGCTTCGACGCCTGGTTCGCGACCGCCGTCTCGCGCGAGGCCGACGCGCGCTTCGCCGACGCCGCGACCGCGATCGACGCGCTCTTGCCGATGCTCCCGGCCGAGCCACCGCCGCCCTCCTCCGTCCTCGCGCCTGCCGCTGGCCTCTCGTCGATCGCGCCTCCGTCCGCCGTCGTCAGCTCCCAGGCCTCACCCGCGCCCGCCGAGCCCGCCGTCGCGCGGACGTGGCCCAAGGCCGTCGCGCTCATCGCGTTCGCGCTCGCGCTCGCAGCGACGGCCGTGTGGTGGGTGAGCGGACGCGCTCGCCCCGCGCGGCCGGACGCGCTCGTGGCGATCCCGGCGGGCGCCGTCTCGCTCGATCCAGACGATCGCGGGCGCCGCGTCCAGGTCCCCGCGTTCTCGCTCGGCGCGACCGAGGTCACCGCGGCCGAGTACGCGTCGTGCGTCGCCGCGCAGGGCTGCGCCGAGGCGGGGCGCGGCGACGGCTGCAACTCGGGCGTCGCCTCGCGCGGCGCGCACCCGATCAACTGCGTCACGTTCGCGCAGGCCGAGGCCTACTGCCGTCACCAGGGGCTGCGGCTGCCCACCGAAGAGGAGTTCGAGCTCGCCGCGCTCGGTCCCGAGGGTCGCGCCGCGCCGTGGGGCAAGGGCGACCCGAAGGACCGCCTCTGCTGGGGACGCGCGGACACCCGAGAGGGCACCTGCAAGGCCGGGGCGTTCCCCTCGGGCGCGACGCCGCAGGGCGTGCAGGATCTCGCGGGCAACGTCTCCGAATGGACCTCGACCTGCGCGAGCCCCTCGTGCGCCGACGAGCGGCGCGTGGCCCGCGGAGGCGCCTGGTCATCGGCCGATCCGAGGGTCGCGCGCGCCGCGACCCGCCTCACGCTCAAGCCCAGCGACCGCCGCAACGACGTCGGCTTTCGCTGCGCCCGATGACGCGCGGTCCGCGTTCGCGATAGCCTCCCGCCGTTCGAGCCCATGCACCGCTCCACGTACCCGGCCGGCGACACGAGCGCGTCGCGCATCAAGGCGCTCGTCCTGTACCTCGAGGCGTCGAAGGGCAACGCCGAGGCCGACGCCCTCCTGTCGTCGCTCCAGCTCTCGCGAGAAGATCTCGAGATCGAGACGAAGCCGATCGGCGTCGGCGTGCTCCACCGCGCGCTCGAAGAATTCGTCAGCCGATGGGGGCGCGACGAGCTGCGCGAGACCTGGCGCGGCGTGATCGCGCCGTCCAACCTCGCCGTGTGGATGCGCGTGCTGCGCGGCACGTCGCACCCCGAGGACGCTTTCAAGCAGCTCGACGGCTACGGCGGCGACGAGGTGCGCACGAGCCGCTGGGAGACGCTCGAGGCCGCCCCTGGCTTGTGGCGCGGCCGCGTGTTCGTCGCGCACGATCCGCGCATCGAGCGCGACGGCCTGCTGGCGCTCGCCCGCGAGACCGAGCTCTCCGCCGTGCCCGTGCTCTTCGGCCTCACGCCCGCCGCGGTCAAGACCGTGTCGACCCACCGCGCGACGTTCGCGACGCGCACCGGCGCGGCCGGTCAAGAGTTCGTGGTGACGTGGGAGGCGCGACGGCAGAGCAAGGCGGTGCCTGTCGGCGCGGCGATCGGCGCGGCCCTCGGCGCGCTCGGCGCGCTGTACCGACCGGCGGCGCTCGTTGGCTCGGTGCCCCTCGGCGCAGCGCTCGGCGCGAGCGTCGGGTTGCTCGTGCGTCGCGACCGGGAGAACCGCGTCGAGGCGCGCGCGCAGGAGCTCCGTCTCCGCGCCCTCGAGCGCAGCACCGCGCTACGCGACAACCAGCCGCCGCCGAGCACCGTGTCGGGCGAGGGCTCGGTCGTCGCGGGCCTCTACCGGCTCGGTCCCAAGCTCGGCTCCGGCGCAAGCGGCGTCATCCACGAGGCGACGCGCCTCTCCGACAACCTCCCCGTCGCCATCAAGCTGCTGCGCGCCGCGGTCGCGCACGACGCGGTCGCGTCCGACCGCCTGCGCCGCGAGGCCGAGGCGCTGGGGCTCGCGTGGCACCCCAACGTGGTCGAGCTGTACGAGCAGGGCGTGCTGCCCGACGGCACGACCTACCTCGCGATGGAGCTCCTCGTCGGCGAATCGCTCGCCGCGCGCCTCAAGCGCCGCGCGCCGCTGCCGATGGGCGAGCTGTTGCCGATGTTCGTCGAGCTGTGCGACGCGCTCTCGGCCGTCCACGCGGCGGGCGTCATCCACCGCGATCTGAAGCCCGGCAACATCTACCTCGCGCGGCACCCGCGCGGCGCCCCGCGAGAAGAGCAGCGAGAGCGCGTGAAGATCCTCGATTTCGGCATCGCGCGCGTCGAGTGGGCCGAGACCCGCCTCACCGGCGCCGAGGGCGCGGTCGGCACGCCGGGCTACATGTCGCCCGAGCAGGAGCAGGGCCGCGAGATCGACGGACGCAGCGACATCTACGCGCTCGGCGCCGTCCTCTACGAGTGCCTCTCGGGCGTGCCGATCAAGCCCGGCGTCGGCGCGGCCGAGTTCGAGCGCGAGCGCACGAGCGGCGTGCAGCGCGCGGCCGCGCCCGTGCCGCGCGCGTGGATGGAGATCGTCGAGCGCGCGATGGCGCCGCTGCCCCGTGCACGCTTCGCCGACGCGAAGCTCATGCGCGACGCCGTCTCCGAGGCGGGCAAGGCCAGCGGCGCGGTGGCATTACAATTCTAACATTCGATAGTACGCGCGGTACCACTCGACGAAGCGCGCGACGCCGTCCTCGATCGAGGTCTTCGGCGTGAAATCGACCGCGTCGACGAGCGCGTCGATGTCGGCGTAGGTCGCGGGCACGTCGCCCGCCTGCATCGGCAGGAAGTTCTTCTTGGCCTCGACGCCGAGCGTCCGCTCGAGCACCTCGATCAAGCGCATCAGCTGGACCGGCGCGTTGTTGCCGATGTTGTAGACGCGGTACGGCGCGCGGCTCGTGCCGGGATCGGGCGCGTCGCCCCGCCACGCTTCGTTGGGGGGCGCGGGCCTGGCGAGGACGCGGACGACGCCCTCGACGATGTCGTCGATGTACGTGAAATCGCGCTGCATCTCGCCGTGGTTGAACACGTCGATCGGGCGCCCCTCGAGCATCGCCTTCGCGAACAGGAACATGGCCATGTCGGGGCGCCCCCACGGCCCGTACACGGTGAAGAAGCGCAGCCCCGAGGTCGGCAGCCCGTACAGGTGCGAGTAGGTGTGCGCCATCAGCTCGTTGGCCTTCTTGGTCGCGGCGTAGAGGCTGAGCGGGTGATCGATGTTGTCGTGCACCGAGAAGGGCAGCCGCGTGTTGGCGCCGTAGACCGAGCTCGACGACGCGTAGACGAGGTGCTCGCAGCCGTTGCGGCGGCACCCCTCGAGCACGTTGACGAACGCGACGAGGTTCGAGTCGACGTAAGCGTGCGGGTTCTCTATCGAGTAGCGCACGCCCGCCTGCGCCGCGAGGTGCACGACGCCCGTCGGGCGCTCGCGCGCGAACAGGGCCGCCACGCCCGCGCGATCGGACAGGTCGAGCCGCTCGAACGAGAACCCCGGGAGCGCGCTCAGCCGCGCGAGTCGCGCCTCTTTCAGCGCGGGATCGTAGTAGTCGTTCACCACGTCGACGCCGACGACGCGGCGACCCGCGGCGAGCAGCTTGTGGCAGGTGTGCGAGCCGATGAACCCGGCGGCGCCGGTGACGAAGAGGGTCGACATGCGCCCCGGGTCATGCCCGTTGTGGCGGTCGGCGCAAAGCCGCGCGTGCCGTCAGACGATGTCGCCGCCGAGCGCGCCCTCGACGTGGCGCTTCGTCCCCGCGAGCTCGCGAGGCGGCACGCGCCCGATGTTGGCGACGTCGACGCCCGAGCGGATCACGAAGTCGTGCGAGACGTCGAACCTGTCGAACAGATCGTCGGGGGTGCCCGACGCGACGACCTCGCCGCGGATCACGAGGAACGCGCGGTGCGCGATGCGGAACGTGCTCGCCATGTCGTGGCTGATGACGACGTTGGTCGTGCCGAAGCGCTGGCGGGTCTCTTCCATCAGATCGTCGACCATGCGCGACGTGATCGGGTCGAGCCCGCTCGTGGGCTCGTCGTAGATCAAGATCTCGGGCTCGAGCATCAGCGCGCGCGCGAGCCCGACGCGCTTGCGCATGCCGCCCGACAGCTCTGACGGGTACAGCGGGTGCGCGCCCTCGAGCCCCAGCGTCGCCAGCGTCCCCAGCACCTTGTCGCGGATCTGCCTCTGCGTGAGCTTCGTGTGCTCGACCAGCGGGAAGGCGACGTTCTCGAACACCGTCAGCGAGTCGAGCAGCGCCGAGTACTGGAACACCATGCCGAACTTCCGACGAAACGCGTTGAGCGCGAGGGTGCCGAGCGGCGTGATGTCCTGACCGTCGACGATCACCTCGCCGCTCGTCGCCTTCTCGAGGCCGATGAGGATGCGGAGCAGCGTGGTCTTGCCGGCGCCGGAGCCGCCGATGATGACGGCGGTCTCACCCCGGTAGATGTCGAGGCTGATGCCCTTCAGCACCTGGTTCGCGCCGAAGCTCTTCTTCACGTCGCGCAGCGAGATGTGCGGCGTCTCTTGATCGGCCACGGTGCGGCGCAGCGTAGCAGACGCGGTTGCGGCTCGCGCGCGGACGCTGCAAGGCGGACGCGGTGAACACGCTGTTCGACTTCAACGGGGTGCTGCTCGACGACGAGCACGTGCACGCCGCCGCGATGGCAGAGGTGCTCGCGCCGATGGGCGTCGTCATCACCGAGCGCGACTACTTCGAGCGCTACTTCGTCTTCGACGATCGCGAGGCCCTCCGCGCGGCGCTCGTCGACGCGGGCCGCGAGGCGAACGACGCGCTCGTCGCGCGCCTCGTGAGCGAGAAGCAGCCCGTCTACCTTCGCCGCGTCGCGACCGACGGGCGCCCCTACCCTGGCGCCGCCGACCTCGTGCGCGCGACCGCCGGGCGCGGGATGGTGGGGGTCGTCTCGGGCGCGCTCCGCCACGAGATCGAGCTCGCGCTCGACGCGATGCGGCTGCGCGACCTCGTCGCCTTCATCGTCAGCGCCGAGGACACCCGCCGCAGCAAGCCCGATCCCGAGGGCTATCTCCTCGCCAAGCGCGAGCTCGCCGCGCGCGGTCGTGAGCCGCGCGCCGTGGTCATCGAAGACTCTCCTGGCGGCGTCGCGGCGGCGAAGGCCGCGGGGCTCTCGGTCGCGGCCGTGCTCCACACCTCGAGTGAGGCCGACGTCCGGCGCGCGGGCGCCGACCACGTCGCGGCGACGATCGCAGAGCTCTCCCTCGATCAGCTGGCGATGCTCGCGTGATCGGGGCGCGCGCGGCGATCGTCTCGGCGCTGCTCGCGCTCTCACCGGCGGCCGCGCGCGCAGAGCTCGGGCCGCTCGGCGCGCCGATCCGCGGGCTCACCATCGGTCCCATCGAGAACGCCCGGCACAGAGACCGCGGCTACGGCTCCGAGCCCTACGCGCGCGCGATCGCCGAGGCGAAGGCGCTCGGCGCGACGTGGGTCAGCTTGACGCCGTTCGGGCGCGTGCTCGATCTCGCGCCGACGGGCGTCGACATGAGCTTCGAGGCGCCGTTCGACGACAACCGCGCGGCGGTGCTGACCGCGATCCGTCAGGCGCGCGCGGCGGGCCTGAAGGTGCTGGTCGTCCCGCACCTGTGGGTCGAGTCGGGCGGCTGGCGCGCGCTCATCGAGCCCGGCACCGACGCCGGCTGGGCGACGTGGTCCGCCGCGTACCAGCGCTTCGCGGTGACGTGGGCGAAGGTCGCGGCCGAGGGCGGCGCCGAGATGTTCGCGGTCGGCGTCGAGCAGCGCAGCTGGGTGACGTCGAGCCGTGCGCCGTCGTACCTCGACGTGATCCGCGCGGTGCGCGCGGTCTATCCGGGCCTCGTCACCTACTCGGCCAACTGGGACGACGCCGAGGACAGCGTCATCCTCGGCGAGCTCGACGTCATCGGGGTCAACGCGTTCTTCCCGCTTACAACGCGTGAGGGCGCGCCGCGCGCCGAGCTCGTCGAGGGCGGCCGCCGCGTCCGCGCGAAGATGGAGCGCCTCGCCTCGCGGTGGGCGCGCCCGGTGATGTTCGCAGAGATCGGCTACACGACGCGCAAGGATCCCGCGCTTCGCCCGTGGGAGTGGCCTGACGGCATGAAGAACGTCGTCGTCGACCAGGCGGCGCAGGCCGACGCATACTTCGGCCTCCTCGCGCCGATGCTGTCGTCGCCGAGCTTCGCCGGGTTCTTCGTCTGGCGCGTGTACGCCGACCCGGATGACGTGTCCCAAGAGTCAGAGTGGGGGTTCTCGCCGCGCGGCAAGCTCGCCGAGCGGATCGTCGGAGACGCGTTCCGGGCCAGGTGGGCGACCGACGCGGTCGCGCCCGGAGATCTCGTGGCCCGCGCGTCGATTTCGGCCTGGCCGCCGCCCCTCCCGTGAAATCGCGAGGCGACCGCGTCATCGGCTTGACCCGGCCCCCTCTCGCGAGCGAACATCCGCCGCGTCCGCTCATTTCGGCGGGAGAACGATCGTGCAGTTGCTGCGAGTGACCCAGGGAGGCGCCCGGTGATCATCTGTCCGAAGTGCAGCAAAGAGAATCAGGACCACTACAAGTTTTGCCTCGGCTGTGGGGCCGAGCTCCCCAAGGACGCGGCTCCCAAGCAGTTCGTCGCGAGCACCACTCCACCGCAAGGCACGCCCGCGGTGAAGGCCGCCGTCGCCGACCCGTTCGCGGCCCCGCCACGCCCCGCCGCGCCGGTCGCCGCACCTGCTCCCGCGCCCGCTCCCGCTCCCGCTCCTGCCCCGGCTCCCGCGGCAGCAGCGACGCCCGCCGCATGTCCACAGTGCGGCGCGGGCAACCCACCTGGGCTGCGTTTCTGCATGAGCTGCGGCTTCAACCTCGCGTCGGCGTCGGCCGCGCCCCCGCCTAGCGTCGCCGCGACGGCGGTCCCGGCGCACGCGTCTGTCCCGCCGGCCGCGCAGGGCCCGATCGCCGTGCTCACCGCGCTCCGCGCCGACAAGACCGAGGTTGGCTCGCACACGCTGCACGGCACGACCACCGTGGGCCGCGACACTGGCGGGATCTTCGCGGGCGACAGCTATCTCTCACCGCGCCACGCGACCTTCTCCCAGAAGGGCGGTCGGCTCGTCGTGCGCGACGAGGGCAGCCTCAACGGCACGTTCATCAAGCTCGCGCCCGAGAGCCCCGTCGAGCTC
Organism: Myxococcota bacterium; assembly: GCA_963169165.1. Classification (GTDB taxonomy): domain Bacteria; phylum Myxococcota_A; class Polyangia; order Polyangiales; family Polyangiaceae; genus JADLFU01. Next base: position 19,856 of record CAUJFL010000085.1, read on the forward strand.
CGCCCCGGCGACGTCTTCCGCATCGGCCAGGAGATCATCCGCTTCGATCTGCTCACGCCGCAGGCCCCGACCGCCGACGGCGTCGAGCGGCTCGGCAGCCCCGCGAAGGGATACGTCGGGCGGCTCGCGCTCGTGATCGGGCGCGACGTGACCGGCAACGCGTTCCCGGTGCCCGAGGCGGGCATCCACCTCGGCCGCGAGCGGGGCGACGTCCTGTTCCCCGAGGACGGCTACGTCTCGGGCCTCCACTGCCGCGTCCGAGCCGAGAACGGCCACGTCATGGTCACCGATCTCGGCAGCTCCAACGGGACCTTCGTCCGCGTCGCGGGCGAGATCCCGCTGTCGAGCGGCGACGAGATCCTCATGGGTCAGCAGCTGTTCCGCGTCGCGGTCGTGTGATGGAGGCCTCCCCGCTCCCGACGATCCGCGTCGTCGCCGCCGTCATCGAGCACGACGGCAAGTATCTCATCACGCAGCGCAGGCCGACCGCGGTGCTCGCGCTGCTGTGGGAATTCCCCGGAGGCAAGGTCGAGGCGGGCGAGACCGACTCGGCCGCGCTGAAGCGCGAGGTGCAGCACCGGCTCGCGGTCGACATCGACGTCGGGCAGCTGATCTCGTTCGTCAGCCACCCCTACGAGAAGTACGTCGTCGATCTCTACCTGTACGAGTGCCGCCTCGCGGGCGCGGCGCCCGCCCTCTCGGCCGCCAACGTCCACGCGTTCAAGTGGGTCTCCAGCACCGATTTCGACCAGTACCCGTTCACGCCCGCCGACGAGGCGAGCATGACCAAGCTGCTCGGCGTCGGCCAGTAAGCGGCTCACTTGGTCGGCGGCGTCCACGCGGTCTCCGCCATGTCGCCGCCCTCGAAGCCGAAGTAGACGGCCGCCTGCTTCAGCAAGAACTGCTGCCCGGACGAAGAGCCGAGATCGATCCGGTAGGTGTTGACGAGGCGCACCGACTCCCTGACCCAGCCGTCCCACGCCTCCTGCGAGATCTCGTCGTAGATGCGTTGTCCGAGCTCGTTGCGGTACGGCTTGCGCTTCAACCCCGGCAGGAGCTTGTCGAGCTTGCGGCACTGCACCATGCGCGTCTCTTCGTCGGCCATCGCGACCTTATTCGTCCGGCGGCGACGGAGCGCAAGCCTAAGACGAACTCGGGGAGACCGTCGTAGAGCAGCACCGCCACGACGCAGTCCTCGTCGGCGAAGATCTCGTGTCCATGAACCGTGCCCGGGGCTCGGTGCAGCAGATCGCCCGCGACCACCTCCAGGCCCGTCACGTCTTCTCTGAAGCCGCCGCGCAGCACGAGCGTGAGCTCTTCACCCAGGTGCCGGTGGCGGGGGTACGCCATCCCAGCGCGGAAGCGGACGAGCCCCGCGTCGACCCGCGACGCCGCCGCCAGCTCGCGCGGGCCCGGCTCGAAGTGAAAGAGCGAGACGCCGTCCAAATAGGTCTCCCAGAGCTCGGGGCGCGCGACCGCGGCGAGCACGTCGTCGACCGCGCGCGGCGACAAATCGAACAAGCGCCGAAGTCGCCCCGAGAAGCCCGCGAGCGCGATCCGCGGATCGTTCGACGACACCGCGTCGAGGAGCGACGCGCGCAGCGACGCGGGCGGCGCGACCGTCGGCGCCGACGCGCCTATCAGCGCGAGCAGCTCGGGGTCGAGCTCGTCGAGCGACAGCTCGTCGCCGGTCGTCATCGCGGGGTCCCCTTCGGCATCGTGCCCGACTCGAGGGCGCCTCCGTCGAGCTCGTCGCGCAGCCGAACGAGCGCGCGGGAGAGCCGCGACTTGATCGTGCCCACCGGCAGCCCCAGCTCGGCGGCGATCTCGGAGTGGGAGCGCCCGTCGAAGTAGGCGAGCTCGAGCACGGTCCGCTGATCGACGGGCAGCCCGGCGAGCGCGCGCCGCACGCGCGCGCGATCGGGCGCGGCGCTCGGATCGTCGTGGCTCTCCGGCTCCAGCACGCGCGTCCCCGCGTCGATCGAGACGACCCTGGAGTAGGCGCTCGACTTCAGGCGATCGAGCGCGCGGCTGCGCACGCGGAGCACGAGCCACGCGCGCGCGCTCCCTCGCTGCTCGTCGTAGGCGGCCGCGTGACGGTACGCCTCGAGGAAGACGTCGTGCACGAGGTCCTCGGCTTCACGACGCGTACGGAGCATCCGCTGGGCGATGGCCATCATCACGCCGACGTGCCTGTCGTACAGCGCGCCCAGCGCCGCGCGGTCGCCCGCGGCCATCGCCGCCACGAGCGCGGCGTCGGACGGCTCGAGGATCGCGGTCGCGAACGGCACGGCCTTCTCGTCGTACCAGGCCGACCACGTCGACGTCAAACGCGCGCGCCCGCGGCGATCCTGTGCGTGGTCGCCCCGACGCCGAGCGCGTCGGGCCCCGCCCCCCCGAGCGCAGCCGCGGGCCAGCGTCATCATGCCGCCCGTACGACCAGGCCGCCCCGTCGGTTCCGACCCGACCCGCGATTGCACCTGCAACTGGGCGTGAGTACAGTCGCGCCGATGGTGAAGCGCGCGGACGCGAGGGGCCCGAGCGAGCTGCGCGCGGTGCTGCGAGCAGCCGGCCTGAGGTCGACGCCGTCCCGCGTCGCCGTGCTGCGGCTGCTCTCGTCCAGCGCCGCGCCGATGAGCCACGCCGACGTCGCCGCGGCGCTCGAAGAGGGCGGCTGGGACCGCGCGACGCTGTACCGGAACCTGCTCGATCTGACGCGAACGGGGCTCGCGCACCGCAGCGATCTCGGAGACCACGTGTGGCGCTTCGAGGCCGCGGGCGATCACGAGGTCACGCTGCACCCGCACTTCGTCTGCAGCGCGTGCGGCGGCGTCGCGTGCCTCGACGGCGCGGTGATCGTCGTGCCGCGCGGCGCCCACGCGCCGCGCGCGCTCACGAGCGGCGGCGTCGAGGTGCAGGTCAAGGGCCTCTGCGACGCCTGCGCGTGAGCGCGCGAGAGGGGGGGCTACACCGCGCGTCGCACCGGCGTGAACACGGCCGGCAGGTGCTTGATCGCGAGCACGAGCGTGTGATCGTGGCGATCGAGCGGCGCGCCCTCGCGCACGCGGATGTCGCGCAGCCGCCCGAAGAGCTTCTCGAACACGACCTTCAGCTCGAGCCGCGCCAGGTTGGCGCCCAGGCAGAAGTGCGGGCCGATCCCGAAGGCGACGTGCGGGTTGGGATCGCGGTCGATCTTGAATTTGTCAGGATCGGTGAACACGCGAGGATCTCGGTTCGCCGACTGGTAGAGCAGCACGACCCGGTCGCCCTCCTTCAGCTGCTTGCCGCGCAGCTCGTGATCGCGCGTGACCGTCCGCGAGAACGTCAGCACGGGCGTGACGAAGCGGAGGACCTCGTCGATCGCGAGATCGAGCAGCCCGGGGTTCTGGATGAGGCGCTCGCGCTCCTCGGGGTGCTCGCTGAAGACCCGCAGCCCGCCGCTTATCGCGTTGCGCGTGGTCTCGTTGCCGGCGACGAGCAGGATGCAGAGGAACATCAGCAGCTCGTCGCTGGTGAGCTCGTCCTCGCCCTTGACCGCGTTGTCACCGCCGTCGAGCGCGCCCTCGTCGTACGCGCCGGTCAGGATCGAGATGAGATCCTCGCGGGGGGTCTCGCGGCGCTCGTCGATGAGCGGCATCAGGTGCGCGACATATTCGCCGAACGCCTCGGTCGCCGCGATGAGCGCCGGATCGTCCGAGTCGACGTGGCCGTCGCCGCCCATCATGGCGTCGCTCCATTTGTAGAGCTGCCCGCGCATCGACGGATCGAGCCCGAGCAGCTCGGCGATGACGATGAGCGGGAGGTGGATGGCGAAGTCCTCGACGAAGTCGATCTCGCCGCGCGTCTGGATCTCGTCGATCAGCAGATCGGTCAGCTCGCGCACGCGGGGCTCGAGGCGCCGCACCTGCTTCGGGCCGAAGCCGCGGCTGATCAGCTTTCGCTGACGCGTGTGCTCCGGGTCGTCCATCGACACGATCGACATCGGCGCCGCGACGTTGGGCCGCACGCCGTACCGCGAGCAGTAGAGCTCGGGATCGCACGACAGCTTGGAGACGTCCTCGTGGCGAGAGATCAGCCAGAGCCCGCTCTTGTCGAGGTGCACCGGATCGTTGTCGCGCAACCACGCGTAGTCGGCCCACGGATCGTCGAAGAAGCGTCCGTCGTTCACGTCGATGGGGGCTCGGGTCGGTTGGCTCATGGTCGCTCCTGTGCGGGTGGTGCGAGGCTGGGGAGTGATGGGCTGACCAGGGGCTGGTCGGGCCGCTCGCGCCGCCAGCACACGGCCCGCGAAGCAAAGCCTCGGCCCCTCCAGGTGTCAATGAAACATGTTTCAAATTCCCCATCGACCCTTGGAGCACCTGCCCCGAGCGCGCGCGACGACGTCAGGCCGAGAAGTCGACGCGCAGCGGCGCCGCCGGGCCCGCGCGACCGGCGCGGGGCTGGAGCGCGCCGCGCGAGAGCGCGTCGGCGAGGGCGGCGTCGGCGGGGTCGATTTGCCCGTCGTCGTGGGGGCGCGCCGACGCGACGTCACCGTGGAGCTCGACCCGCGCGCCGTCGCGCGAGAGCACGATCGAGCCCGACAGCGCGGCGACGAGCGCGGCGGCGAGCGCGCGGTCACGCTGGGCGACGAGGTCGCGCGTCGCCTCGGCGAGCCGTAGCGCGGCGGCGCAGTCGAACGCGCACGGATAGAACGACACGAGCGCCACGCGGTGCCTCATCCACAGCGGGTTGACCACGGCGCGCGCGTCCGGTGACCACGCGTCGCGCGCGGCGACGAAGTCCTCGGCGAACCCGCGCCCCACGCCGGGGAGCACGTCCACCCCGCGGCGCACGCGGGCCGCGAACGCGGCGACACAGCACGGAGGGAAGCCGAGGCGAGCGCCGACCTCGACGTGAGCCTGGTCGCTCCGCGCGGCCGTCCCGGGCAACACGTCGGCCTCGGCGGCGCGGAGCGCCTCGGCGTCAGCGGCCGTGCGCGCGACGTACATCACGCGCCGCGGGC
>CAUJFL010000086.1 GCA_963169165.1 Myxococcota bacterium
CACCTTCCGCGCGCCGCCGCCCTCCCCGCCGGAGCCCCCCCAAGCCGCGAGCGCCTCGAGCGAGGAGGCGACCGCGCCGCCACCGCCCGTGACGACCGACGTCGACGTGCGCGGAGAGCGCGCGGAGCCGTCACGGTCGGCCACCCTGTCGCGCGCCGAGGTCCGGCAGATCCCAGGGACGTTCGGAGACCCGTTTCGCGCGCTCGAGGCGCTGCCGGGCGTCACGCCGATCGTGTCAGGATTTCCATTTTTTTATGTGCGGGGCGCGCCGCCGGGGAACGTCGGCTACTTCGTCGACGGCGTGCGCGTACCGTACCTGTTCCACGTGCTGATCGGGCCGTCGGTCATCCACCCGGGGCTCATCTCGCGCGTGGACCTCTACCCCGGCGGCTACCCGGCGCGGTTCGGGCGCTTCGCGGGCGGGATCGTGTCGGGGGAGACGCTGCCTCCCACCCCCGAGGCGCGCGGCGAGTTCAACGTGCGGCTGTTCGACGCGGGCGCGCTCGCCGAGGCTGGGCTCGGTGAGACGACCGTGCTCGTCGGCGGGCGCTACTCGTACGCGGCCGCGCTGCTGTCACAGCTCTCGCCTGACATCGAGCTGTCGTACTGGGACTACCAGGCGCGCGTGTCGCGGCGCGTGGGGCCGCGCGACCGCGTGTCGGCGATGTTCTTCGGCACGTCGGACTACCTCGGTCAGAAGACGCCGACGCAGACCCTCGTCCTGTTCGGGTCGGAGTTTCACCGCGGCGACGTGCGCTGGGACCACGAGCTCGACGGCGGAGGCGAAATGCGCCTCTCGCTCGCGCTCGGCCACGAGCAGACCAGCCTCGCCGAGCAGCGCTTCCTCCGCGACAGGATGATCGCCCTACGGTCCGACGTGGTGCGACCGCTCGCGAGGGGCGTGCTGTTGCGCGCGGGCACCGACGTGCAGCTGGACGCCTACGACGTGCGCCTGTCGAACGGCGACGAGGGCGCGGCGACCCGCGCGGCGACGTCGCTCTTCCCGAAGCGAGACGATCTCGTGACCGGCGCGCGGGGCGACGTCGTGTGGACCGTGACCCCGCGGCTCGAGGTGACGCTCGGCGGCCGCGTGGACCTGTACACGTCGCAGGGCGCGGCCGCGCTCGGCGTCGATCCCCGCGCCGCGACCCGCGTCTCGGTGAACGATCGGCTGCGCGTGCTGTCGGCGTTCGGGGTAGCGCACCAGCCGCCGAGCTTCGTGGTCCCCGTGCCAGGCTTCCAGCCTGGAGGGATCCGCGGCGGCCTGCAGCGCGCGCTGCAGGAGAGCGTCGGCGTCGAGCGCGATCTCGATCGCTCGACGACCGCGTCGCTGACCGCCTTCCACAACACCTTCTTCTCGATGAGCGATCCGCTCGCGGTGAGCGATCGCCAGCCGAGCGGCTGCGCGCCCGGAGACTTTCCGACCGACAGCATCGGAGGCGATCGCGGCGGCCAGCCGACCGGCAACGGAGCCACCTGCGGCCGCGCGAGGTTCAGGCCCGGCACGCTCGGCCCCGACGCGAGCGGCGGCGGCGGGCAGGCGGTCGACTCCCAGGGCGCGCAGCGCCGCACGGCCGCGTTCGAGGCGCGCACGCTCGGGTCGTCGTACGGCCTCGAGCTCTACGTCAAGCGTCGGATGACCAGCCGCCTCGGCGGTTACCTCGCGTACACGCTCTCGCGCTCGACCCGCAGCTTCGGGCGAACGACCCGCCTCTCGTCGTTCGACCGCACGCACGTGGCCAACGCGGCGCTCGCGTACAACCTCGGCCGCGCGTGGCGCGCCGGCACCCGCGTCACGTTCTACACCGGCCTGCCGAAGGCGCCCGATCCGAGCGATCGTTCGACGCGCCTGCCGTCGTTCTATCGCGTCGATCTGCGGCTCGAGAAGCGCTGGCAGCTCGCGAAGACCGCGTGGATCTCGTTCGTCGCCGAGTGGATGAACGCCACGCTGAGCCGCGAGGCCGTCACCACGCAGTGCACGCTCGACGGCTGCCAGGCGCAGATGGTCGGCCCGATCACGATCCCGAGTCTGGGTATGGAAGGAGGCTTCTGATGCGGTGTTTCCTCGCGCTGTCCTGGGTCCTCGCCGGCGCGTCCGCGACCGGGTGCGGCGGCGGCAAGGAGGCGACCCCGTCGCCGCCGTGCGATCAGCGGTGCGTCGACGGCGTGGCGCTGCGGGCGCTGCGCGAGTCGCTGAAGCTCGCGTACAACCTGACGCTGCAGGGCAAGGCGGTCGGCCCGCAGTCTGGAGAGACCGACTGCCCCGACGGCGGGAGGGTGAGCGTCACCGGCGTCGCGACCTCGAACGCCGTCCAGGGGGCGACCGAGATCGACCTGACGTTCACGTTCGCGGGGTGCGGGTACCACCGCACCTCCGGCGATCCAGACAAGAACTACAGCGTCACGATCGATGGAGTCGTGCGTGAGCGGGGCACGCTGGCGGTGCAGCCGACCGCCACGACGGCGCTGTTGCTGTCGAGCGAGGCCCTCGAGCTCCGCGGCGAGGTGTACGATCCGCCGAGCTCGGTCGAGGCCGGAGCGTGCGCGCTGACGGCCTCGCAGAGCGGCAACGACGTGACGGGCACGCTGTGCGGGCGCCCGGCGCGGTTCTCGTTCTGAGTTGGCTCACGCGGCGTTCGATGCGAGAGCACGCGGACGATGAGCGACGTCCGCTCCCTCAACGAGCTCGTGCAGCGCGAGAGCGCCTTCGTCGACCGCCTGACCACCGAGGTCGGCAAGGTGATCGTCGGCCAGACCTACATGATCGAGCGCGTCTTGATCGGCCTGTTCACCGGCGGGCACATCCTGCTCGAGGGCGTGCCCGGCCTCGCCAAGACGCTGACCGTGCGCAGCCTGTGCGAGGCGATCAGCGCCAAGTTCTCCCGCATCCAGTTCACCCCCGATCTGTTGCCCGCCGACGTGGTCGGCACGATCATCTACAACCAGGCGCGCGGCGAGTTCACCGAGAAGCTCGGGCCCGTCTTCGCCAACCTCGTCCTCGCCGACGAGATCAACCGCGCGCCCGCCAAGGTGCAGAGCGCGCTGCTCGAGTCGATGCAGGAGCGGCAGGTCACCCTCGGCGACAAGAGCTTCAAGCTGCCCGATCCGTTCATCGTCCTCGCCACCGAGAACCCCGTCGAGCAGGAGGGCACCTACCCGCTGCCCGAGGCGCAGATGGATCGCTTCCTGATGATGGCGCGGATCGGGTACCCGACGCGCGAGGAGGAGCGGCAGATCGTCGACCGCGCGACGTCGCCCGTCCCCGCGAAGATCGCGCCCGCGGCGACGCTCGAGGACATCGCCCGCGCGCGCTCCGTCGTGCGCGACGTGTACATGGATGACCGGGTGCGCGACTACATCGTCGACGTCGTGTTCGCGACGCGCGAGCCGAAGCAGCGCGGCCTGAAGGACCTCGGCTCGCTGATCGAGTTCGGCGCGAGCCCGCGCGCGTCGATCGGCCTCGCGCTCGCGGCCCGCGCGCACGCGTTTCTCCGGCACCGCGGCTATGTCACCCCGGAGGACGTCAAGGCCATCGGCCCCGACGTGCTGCGGCACCGGCTGGTGCTCAGCTACGAGGCCGAGGCCGAGGAGGTCACCGCCGAGCAGGTCGTGCGGCGCGTGTTCGAGGTCGTCGAGGTCCCCTAGGTCCTCGGCGCCCGCGCTCACTTCTGCGCGGCGACCTTCTTCTTCAGCTCGGTGAGCTCGGCCTCGAGCGCGCGGACAGCGCGCTTGAGATCGCGGAGCTCGCGCTCCTGCGCGAAGCCCATCGATTTGGCGATGCCCTCCTTCTGCTCGTCGGTGAAGTTGGACACCTTTCCCGGCATGCTCATCGCCGCCATCATCAGCTTCATGAAGCGCTCGTCCTGCATGAGCTTCATCATGCGGGGATCGCTCATCAGCTTCATGCCCTCCTGGGTCAGGCGTTCTTTCAGGCTCATCGTGGCGCGCGTCTAGCACGGCGCGGGCGCAGGCGTCAGCGACGGAAGCGCGCGACGCGAGCGACGGGAACCCGGCTCCCTCCGCGGTGTCACGACCCTCCGTGACCACACGGCGCCGACTCGCCTTCATCGCCGCGTCGCTCGCGCTGCACGCGTCGGCGACCCTCGCGCTGGGGCGGGCGCGCGTGGCGCGCGTCGACGAAGCGGCGGATGTGTGGTCTGGCGGCGCGGCGCCGCCCGAGGTGATGGTCGAGGTGACGCCGCCAGAGAGCGCACCTCCTAGCGCTCGGGGAGCCTCGGACCCAGGCCCTGTGCCCGCGGTCGCGGCCACGAGCGGGCCCTCGACCGCGTCGCGACCGAAGCGGTCCCCGCGACGGACGCTCACGCGATCGGCGCGCGCGACCACGCCGACGCGCGCGAGCGAGCCGACCGCAAGCGGGACGTCGAAGCGCGCGGCCGGGTTCGGCGCGGACTCGCGCGAGGCGCCTCGTGATCTGCTGCGCGCGTTGACCCGCGCCGTCGCCCCCGCGAACCAGGCCGACGCCGCGTGGAGCCGCGCCGCCGCGGGGCGGGTGCTCACCGGCGAGCTCGCGTTCGAGCTCGACGCCTCGGGGCGCGTGGCCTCGTCGAGCGCCTCGCCGACGACCGCGCCCGAGCTCGTCGAGCTGCTCCGGCGCACGACCGCCTTGCTGAGAGGCGGCACGTTCGGTGCGCGCGCGGGCGAGGCGGGCTCGGGGATACAGCGGTTCCTCGTGCGCGCGGTCATCACCGACACCGGCGCGCCCGACGCGGCGGGCGGCGCGATCGAGCTGTCGTTCGAGGTGTCCGGCGGCGTGGGCCGCGCCGCGTTCGTCCGCGCGGGCGGGCGGCGCGTCGACGTCGAGCTCCGTCGCGTCACGTCGCGCTGACGTGGCGTCGGGACGTCGGCGTTGGTAGGTGGCGCCCGTGCTCCCGCTGCTCGTGCGCCGCGTCGATGGCGCGTCCGATCTGCCGCTGCCCTCGTACCGGACCGCGGCGTCCGCGGGGCTCGATCTGCGCGCGCGCGCCTTCGTCGTCGAGGGCGTCGAGGCGACGCGCGTGGCGCTGCCGCCAGGCGCTCGCGCCCTCGTCAAGACGGGCGTCGCGATCGCGCTGCCGCCGGGGCATGTTGGTCTTGTTTGTCCCCGCAGCGGGCTCGCGCTCGCGCACGGGCTCGGGGTGGTCAACGGGCCGGGCGTGCTCGACGAGGATTTTCGCGGCGAGGTCGGGGTGCTGCTGATCAACCACGGCGCAGCGCCCGTCGAGCTCGAGCGCGGCGAGCGGATAGCGCAGCTCGTGGTCGTGCCCGCGCCACGCCTCGATGTGCGCGAGGTCGCGTCGCTCGACGACACCGCGCGGGGCGACGGCGGCTTCGGCTCGACGGGGCGCGCGTGACGCGTGAGCCACCTCTCGCCGCCCGCGCTTTGCTAGGCTGGGCGCGGTCATGAGCCACGACGCCCCGGGCGCCGACCCCCAGAAGGAGCCCGCGCTCGAGCCGGGCACCACAGTGGGCGAGTACCGCGTCGAGCAGAAGCTCGGCGAGGGCGGGTTCGGCTCGGTGTACCGCGCGGTCCACCCGCTCATCGGCAAGGCCGCGGCGGTGAAGGTGCTCAACCGGCAGTGGTCGGCCAACCCCGCGATGGTGCAGCGCTTCGTCTCCGAGGCGCGCGCGGTCAACCAGATCCGGCACCGCAACATCATCGACATCTTCTCGTTCGGGCAGCTCGACGACGGCAGGCAGTACTACGTGATGGAGCTGCTCGAGGGGCACTCGCTCGAAGAGTACCTCGACACGCGCGGGCCTCTCCCGCCCGAGGTCGCGATCCCGATCCTCCGACAGGTCGCGCGAGCGCTCGACGCGGCGCACGGCGCGGGCATCGCGCACCGGGATCTCAAGCCCGACAACGTCTTTCTGGTGATCGACGAAGAGGGCGGCATCTTCCCGAAGCTGCTCGATTTCGGCATCGCCAAGCTGCTCACCGACTCGAGCGCGGAGCACAAGACGCGCACCGGCACGCCGATGGGGACGCCGCACTACATGTCGCCCGAGCAGTGCCGCGGCAAGGACGTCGACCACCGCACGGACATCTACTCGTTCGGCGTGATGGCGCACCGCGTGCTCACGGGGCAGCTCCCGTTCGATGGCGACGACGTGCTGTCGATCCTCGTGAAGCACACGACCGCGGCGCCCCCGCCGATGTCGACCGCGCGGCCCGAGCTGCCCGCGGCGCTCGACGCGCCGGTGCTCCGCATGCTCGAGAAGGAGCCCGCCGCGCGCCCCGCGACGCTGCTCGAGGCGATGGACGAGCTGTCACGCGCGGCCAGCGGGGGGACGGGCGCGCCCCGGAGCTCGACCTTCGCGCAAGGCGTCGTCGCGCGCTCCAACGCCCACACCCTGCCAGCTCCAGGAGAGTCGCGCCGCGCAGGCGCGAGGGTGTGGCTCGGGGCGGCCTCGGTCGCGGTGCTCGTCGCGGCCGGGGCGTTCCTGGGGCTGCGCGGCGGCGGCGCTGCCCCCGCTTCGACCACCCCTGCCCCGCCACCTCGGCCGAGCGCGGAGCGCGTCGCCTCGGTCGCCGCGCCCGCTCCCCCGGCGTCGTCCGCGCCGATCGCCGTCACGCCGACCGAGGAGATCGACGTCACCGTGCAGGCGATCCCGGCTGGGTCCGAGGTGTTCCTCGGGGCGACGCGGCTCGGCGCCGCGCCGGGACCGTTCAAGGTGCGGCGGGGCGACGAGAAGGTGAAGCTCACGGTCAAGGCGGCGGGGCACAAGCCGCTCGACGTCGAGTTCTCCCCGTCGGCCAACGTCGTCCTCCCGGTCACGCTCGTCAGGCTCCCCTCCGGTCACCGCGTCGCGGTCCCCGGCGCGCTCGAGAACCCATTCTTATGCAGGACTGCACGATGAAGCTCGCCCGGTTCGCGTCGCTGTTGCTGGTCGCCCTCGCCGTGCATGCGCCGGCGTGCGCCGAGCTGCCCGAGCTGTCGCGCGGCACGTGCGGCAACGGCGTGATCGATCCCGGCGAGGACTGCGACACCTTCACCACGGCGGGGCAGGCGTGCGTGGCGCCGGGGCGACCGGGGCAGTGTCGCTTCACGTGCGAGCGCGACGACGGCGCCGCCGTCTCGTGTCCGGCCGGGTACGGGTGCGGCGGAGAC
>CAUJFL010000087.1 GCA_963169165.1 Myxococcota bacterium
CGATCATGATCACGCCGTCGGTGTCGGCGTCGTCGTTGAACATCGACAGGACGTCGATGAAGTCGACGCCGGCGACGGGATCGCCGCCGATGCCGATGCAGGTCGACTGCCCGATGTTCATCGCGGAGAGCTGCCCGACCGCCTCGTAGGTCAGCGTGCCCGACTTCGACACGACGCCGATGCGCCCGACCTGGTGGATGTGCCCCGGCATGATGCCGAGCTTGCACTGGCCGGGCGTGATCACGCCGGGGCAGTTGGGGCCGATGAGGCGGGTCTCGCGCTGGGCCTCGAGCCAGCGCCGCACGCGCAGCATGTCGAGCACGGGGATGCCCTCGGTGATGCACACGACGAGCGCGCACCCGGCCTCGCCGGCCTCGACGATCGCCTCGGCCGCGCCGGGCGGCGGGACGAAGATCATCGACGTGTTGGCGCCCTCTTGCTTCACCGCGTCGGCGACGGTGTCGAACACCGGCACGAGCACCTTCTCGCCCTTGGGACCGACCGCCTCGAACGTCTCGCCGCCGCGCCCGGGCGAGACGCCCGCGACGATCTTGGTGCCGTAGGCGACGCACTGCTTCGCGTGGAAGCCGCCGGCGGAGCCCGTGATGCCCTGCACGAGCGCGCGCGTGTCGTTGTTGACCAGGATGCTCATCGGGACACCGCCTTCACGATCTTCTGCGCTCCGTCCGCCATGGTGGTCGCGGCCTCTATCGCGAGGCCGCTCTCGTTGAGGATCTTCTTGCCCAGCTCGACGTTGGTGCCCTCGAGGCGGACGACGAGCGGGACCTTCAGGCCCAGCTCTCTCGTGGCCGCGACGACGCCCTCGGCGATGACGTCGCACTTCATGATGCCGCCGAAGATGTTGACGAAGATGCCCTTCACCTTCGGGCTCTTCAGGATCATCGAGAAGGCCTTCGTGACCTGCTCCTTGTTGGCGCCGCCGCCCACGTCGAGGAAGTTGGCGGGCTCGCCGCCATACGCCTTGATGATGTCCATCGTGCCCATCGCGAGGCCGGCGCCGTTGACGAGGCAGCCGATGTCGCCGTCGAGCGACACGTACGACAACCCCGCCTTCTTGGCCTCGAGCTCGACCGGATCCTCCTCGCCGAGATCGCGCAGCTCGTCCCACGCCTTCTCGTGACGGAACTCGGCGTTGTCGTCGAAGTTCACCTTCGCGTCGAGCGCGACCACGCCGCCCTCCTTCGTGATGACGAGCGGGTTGACCTCGACGAGGGAGCAGTCCTCCTTGACGAAGCAGGCGTAGAGCGACCCGAGCAGCTTGATGAACTCGTTGACCGTGGCCTTGCCGTGCTTCGGCAGCCCCAGGAAGACCGCGAGCTGGCGGGCCTGGAAGGTCGTGAGACCGAAGAGCGGATCGACGTGCAGCGTCTTGATCTTCTCGGGCGTGTGGGCGGCGACCTCCTCGATGTCCATGCCGCCCTCGGCCGACGCCATCACCGCGATGCGGCGCGCCTCGCGATCCACGACCAGCGCGAGGTAGAGCTCGCGCTCGATCGCGAGGCCCTGCTCGATGTAGAGCCTGCGCACCGGCTGCCCCGCGGGGCCGGTCTGGTGCGTGACGAGGTTCATCCCGAGGATCTTCGACGCCACCTCGCGCGCGTCCTTGGGGCCGCCCTTCGCGAGCTTGACGCCGCCGCCCTTGCCGCGACCGCCGGCGTGAATCTGCGCCTTGACGACGACGACGGGGATCTTGGTCTCGTCGATCAGCCTGGCGGCGGCGGCCTCGACCTCGTCGAGCGTGAAGCACGCGACGCCCTTGGGGACCGGCACGCCGTAGCGCGCGAAGATCTCCTTGCCTTGGTACTCGTGGATTTTCATGGGGGCGCGGACCCTACCACGCCCCGCCGTCGTGGATGAGCCCGTCAGGCCACGCCGACGCGCGCCCCGCGAGCCGCGCGCCTCACGCCTCGGCGCCGAGGATCCGGCGGCACCCGGCGGCGGCGCGCACGAGGCTCGCCTCGGTGGCCGCGCCGCTCGGGCCCCGCGCGGCGATGACGACCTCGAAGCCGTCGAACATCATCGCGCGCAGCGACACGGTCTCGCGCAGCCGATCGAGGTGGCTCGACAAGAAGGACGACTCGCCGCCGTGGCGGTGGGCGAGCAGCGGCGCGTACGCGGCGAGCTCCTCGCAGACGGGCCAGGCGCCCGCGCCGGCCACGAGCGCGCCCGTGCCGTCGACGAACACCATCGCGTCGAGCTCGGCCGCGCGCCTCGCGTGCGCGAGCTGGTAGTGCAGCGCGGTGATCGGGTCGTCGCTTCGCTTGTTCCGTCGGTCGTCGAGCTCGCTCATCGAGGACGAATCGTGGCACCCCGCGCCCGACGTCGGCCAACTTCGCGGTCAGCCGCTCGGGAGGATCTCCTGCAGCATCGGGCGCACCTCGCCGCCCAGCTCGGCCTCCTTGTCGGCGCCGAGCAGGCCGCCCGCCGAGAACAACACAAACCCAACAAACTCGTGCAGCAGCTTCTTCAAGAGGTGCTCGGGATCTCCGCCCTCGCCCGCCGACGCGGCCGCGCGCTCGACGACGACGTCGATGTAGTAGTTGCCGCGCTCGTCGGGGCCCGCGCCGCCGAGCACGGCGCCCGCGTCGGCGTGCTTCTCGAGGTACGCGCGCGCGCTCTCGCGCAGCAGCGTGCCCTTGCCGGCGGCGTCGGCGCGCTGGTGCAACAGGACGAGCGCGGCGTTGGCGCGCGCGACGACGGCCGCGGCGCCGCCGACCATCCGCGGCGGGTGCAGCGTGACGTACTTGGTCTGGATCAGCTGGTAGACGTCCTTGGTGGTCTCGAACTCGCCGCGGCCGGTCTTGCGGCCGACCTCGTCGATCGACAGCTCGCCGTCGATCGCGGCCCACGTCACCTTGAGCTCGTCGGAGGAGGGCTCGCCCTTCTCGGTGCGGACGGGCACGAACTCGGCGCTCGGGATCTTCTGTCGGAAGTAGCGCAGCTCGTCGAGCTTGGTCACCCCGTCCATCAGCAACGACGTCGCGCTCACGGTGTGGCGCGCCACGAGCCGCGCGTCGTCGAACCCGTCGAGGAAGAAGAAGGTGCCGTCGGCGATCGCGAACGTCGGGAACACGATCTCCTCGAGCTGCCGCGTGATGAACTCGAACAGCCGCTCGCGCGTGAAGAACCCGAGCTCGACGCCCGCCTCGCCGAAGCGCTGCCCCTCGGCGACCTTCTCCATGATCGTGCCGTGTTGAGCCTCGTCGATGACGCCGTAGCGCCAGAGCACCATGCCGATGCGCTCGTCGTCGGCCGAGGTCTGCGCGCCGACGAGGTTGCCCTGCTCGAAGA
>CAUJFL010000088.1 GCA_963169165.1 Myxococcota bacterium
CTTGTCCTCGTACCACTTGGACGTCCACGTCTTGATGACGCCAAGTCGGAAGCCATACGGATGGGTCTTCTGTCCCATGTTCTCTCTCGTCTCCTAAACGCGCGTCGAGCTCGATGACGATGTGCGAGACGCCCTTCTGGATCTGCGTCGCGCGACCCATCGCGCGGGGACGCCAGCGGCGCATGTTCTTGTTGGGCCCCTTGTCGACGGTCGCCTTGCTGATGAAGAGCGCGTCGAGGTCCTGGCCCGGGTTCTTCACGCGGGCGTTGGAGACCGCGCTCTGGATGACCTTGCGGAGCACCGGCGCGCCGGCCTTGGGGGTGAACTCGAGCAGCTGCAGCGCCTCGGTCGCGTCCTTGCCGCGAACGAGGTTCGCGATCATCCGCGCCTTGCGGGGCGAGATGCGGGCATGCATCGCACTGGCCTTGGCAATCATCGGGAGACCTTCGGGGGGAAGGAGCCGCCCTGCCGACGTGGCGGGGTGGGGCTCGGGGATTCGGTTCGAGTCGGCCTCTCCGTCGTTCGGCCGTCGCCGCTCGCCGCCTTGGACCCACCGGAGACGGCGGCGCTCACGCGCGCGCTCGAAGCCGGGTGGAGGAGGTGAGGGTCGGCCGCCGTTACGGTCGGCGGTGCCCCGCGTGGACCTGGGTCCGCGAGGGGATGGGCGCTATAGCCGCCTGTATCCGGCGAGAGCAAGGGAAAAATCGCTAGCTGGGTCGAATTGTATCGGCGTTGCTTCCCCTCCAAGGTTCAGCCCGCCCCGTTGATTTGCTCGCGCGTCCCCCCGACCGCGAGTAGATCGCGCCGCATGGTCGCCGTCGTCGAAGGCTCGCTCCAGGTCGCGAAGGGTGCACGCTTCGCCATCGTCTCGACCCGCTTCAATCGCTTCGTGGTCGAGCACCTCGTCGCGGGCGCGCTCGACGCCATCGCGCGGCACGGCGGCGACGTCGACGCGACGATCGAGGTGCGCGTCCCGGGCGCCTGGGAGCTGCCGGTCGCCATCGCCGAGCTCGCGCGCTCGCGCTCGGTCGACGCGATCATCGCGCTCGGCGCGGTCATCCGCGGCTCGACCCCGCACTTCGACTACGTCGCGGGCGAGGCCGCGAAGGGCGCCGCGCACGCGCAGCTCGAGACGGGCGTGCCGGTGTCGTTCGGCGTGCTGACGACCGACACGATCGAGCAGGCGATCGAGCGCAGCGGCACCAAGGCCGGCAACAAGGGCTTCGACGCGGCCGTCGCGGCGATCGAGATGGTCAACCTGATCACGGCGCTGCGCGCGCGCGCCGGGCGCGAGGGCTGACGTGGGCGCGCGCACGAGCGGCCGCGAGGCGGCGCTGCAGATGCTGTTCGCGCTCGAGGCGTCGGGCGACGCGGTCGAGACCGTCATCGCTCGTTACTGGCGCGCCTTCGAGGGACACCCCGGGTCGCGCGGCTACGCAGAGCAGCTCGTGCGCGGCGTGGCCGAGCACCTCGTCGAGCTGGACGCGAAGCTGCGCGCCGCGAGCCACAACTGGCGCCTGGAGCGGATGACGCGCGTCGATCGCAACGTGCTGCGCCTCGGCGCGTGGGAGCTGTCGCACAACGCCGCCGTCCCTCGCCCCGTCGTGCTCGACGAGGCGGTCGAGCTGGCCAAGTCGTTCGGCACGCTCGACTCGGGGGCCTTCGTCAACGGCGTGCTCGACCGCGTCGCCGACGAGCTCTCGCGGCGCTGATGGACGTCGAGAGCGTCCCGGCGGACCTGCGCCAGCTCGATCAGCGAGAGGCGGAGCTGCTGGTGTGCGGGGTCTTCTCCGACGAGCGGCCGCTGCGAGGCGTCGCGGGGCTGGTCGGGTGGCGGCTGGCGGGGATGCTGGATCGCCTGCTCGAGACTGGCTTCTATCGCGGCGACGCCGACGAGACGCTGCTCGTGCCGGGCAGGCCCAGGCTCTCCGTGGAGAAGCTCGTGCTGGTAGGGCTGGGGCCGCGGTCGGGCTACGGCCTCGCGCGGGCCGAACGAGCGATCGAGCGGCTGGTGCTCGCGGCGCGCGAGCTCGACGTGCGCTCGATGATCGTCGAGGTGCCGGGCCGCCACGTCGAGGCGATCGACGCCGAGGCGGGCGTCGACGCGCTGCTCTCCGCGGTCTCGCGGCTGGACGCCAGGCTCGATCGGTTGCACCTCGTCGAGAGCGCGGCCGCGCACAACCTCGTCCGGGACAGGGTCGCGCGGGCGCGCCGCCTCGCCGCGCGGGGCTGAGGCCACGCGCGCGCGATTTCACCTCGCGCGGATGATTCCGCTGTCATGGGTCCGACTCGAATTGCGTGGCGAGACTCGACTACCCTCCGCGCGCATGAGCCTCGGAGAGGAAGGGGATTTCAAGAAGGGCCGCGCGCGGCCGGCGATCGTGGTGCTCGGCCTGCTGCTGGTCGCGGGCGGCGTCGGCGCGGTCGCGATGGGGCTGAAGTCGAGCGAGCAGAAGCTCACCCCCGAGCAGATCGTCAACATCAAGAAGGGCATCTACGTCCAGACGCGCGCCGAGCAGCTGCCCAAGTGGCAGCAGCTCGCCGAGCAGGGCACGTTCGAGCTGAAGCAAGAGGCGCTGACGCAGCTCGTCTTCCTCGACGATCAGAAGACCGCGATCGCGCTCGCGACCAAGGGGCTCGCCGACATCGATCACCGCGTGCGCGGCGTCGCGGCGCAGGTGGTCGCGGCCGTCGGGCTGCCCGGCGCCGACGGCGCGCGCGCGGCCACCGTGAAGGCCTTCGCCGAGGCGAAGGCCGAGGACAAGCCGCAGCTCGCGTGGGCGCTGGTCGCGCTCAACGAGAAGAGCGCGTTCCCCAAGGTGCTCGAGGTCTACAAGGCCGGTCACCTCGCGAGCGTGCAGCGGCTCGGCGGCGGCACCGCGTTCGATCTCGAGGCGTTCGCCGCGATGCAGTCCCCCACCGAGTGGGCGAACCTCGTCGGCGACCCCAACGACGCCGTGCGCCAGCTGGTCGCCGGCATCCTGTCGAAGACCGGCGACAAGCGCTACACCGATCAGCTGATCAAGCTCGTCAACGATCCCAAGAACGACGTCGCGCGCGAGGCCGTCAGCGGGCTCGGCAAGATCGGCGATCCCGCGGCGCTGAAGCCGATGCTCGACGCGCTCTCGCGCGCCGACAAGGACGATCGCCAGCGCTTCCTCGAGGCGCTCCGCGACGGCATCGGCGGGCACGGCCTCGTGCTCGCGCTCGGCTCGGTCGCGAAGGAGCCGCCCGAGCGGACCAAGTTTCAGACCAAGCAGATCTTCGACATGCTCCGAGCGCTCGCCGATCCGCGCGCGGCCGATCAGCTCGCGAAGTACCTCGAGACGAAGCCCAGCGTGCACTGGATGACCGAGGCCGCGCTGCGCCTCGCCGAGCTCGGTGACACGCGCGCGGTGCCGTACCTCGCCGAGCGGCTGCGCGGCGATCCCCTGAAGCTCTACGACAACCAGAAGGATCCCGAGTACCGCCGCGACGACAACGAGCGCGTCGTCTCCGCGCGCATGCTCGCCGATCTCGCGGTGCTGCACCCCGAGCAGGGCGCCGACCTCTTGACCAAGGCCGAGGACGCGACGATGGGCTGGGCGACCGAGAAGCCGCAGCCGCACGCGAACGCCCTCAGGTTCCTCGTCGCGGCCGGCTCGAAGAAGGTCGTCCCCAAGCTGCGCGACTGGGCGAGCCCGAAGGATCCGCTGCCGAAGGCGGGCGAGAGCGGCGGGTTCCCGATGTCGTACGAGACCGCGCAGGGCGCGCTCCGCTACCTCGGGTGGGCCAAGGACGAGTCGTCGTGGGCGACGCTCGAGCGCCAGCTCGGCCGCAAGGACCCGGCGATGGACATCACGCAGGCGGGGTTGCAAGGCGCCGGCCTCACGATGGTGGCGATGGTGCTGCGCGGGCTCGCGGTGGGCTCGGCGCAGGGCTTCGCGCAGTGGGGCGACAAGCGCGCGTACCCGATCCTGCTGAAGGTCGCCGAGGACGACAAGCAGAACGAGGGCGCGCGTGAGGCCGTGTGCTCGGCCATCGCGTGGGTCGCGACCGACGACCAGATGAAGGAGATCGTCGGCAAGGCCAAGGCGTCGGGCGGCGGCGACGCGAAGAAGGCCGTGACGCGCAGCTGCTTCCTCGAGACGCTGACGCGCAGGCCGTCGCCCGCCGCGGCGCCCGAGCTGCTCGCGATGATCGCGAAGGACACCGATCCCATCGTCCGGCACCGCGCGGCGATCGCGGTCGGCTGGGGCGGGCTCGACGAGGCGACCGAGAAGGCGCTGATGGAGAAGGCGAAGGACAAGGATCTCATCGAGGACGCGGCGCTCGCGCTGCTGCTCGGCGGATCGCCCGAGGCCGCCGCGCGCGTGGTCGCGATGTTCGGCGACGTCCCCAAGGAGGTGCTCGACGATCTGAAGCAGGTCTACTTCGACGCGTTCGGGTTCTGGTCCGACGAGGATCTGTCGAAGGGCAGGATCTACCGCTGGGTCGCGAACGCCGATCGGGTCGCGACGACGCGCGTGCGCGACACGGCGCAAGACTGGGTGCGCCTGCGCCTCGGCGCGCAGTTCAACAACCTCGAGTACGACAACGGCCCCCACTCGATGACGCGCGTCGTGCTCCGCTACAGGCTCATCGAGCTCGCCAAGAAGGGCGATCCGGCGACCAAGAAGGGCGCGATCGAGACGCTGAAGTTCATGAAGGAGCAGGGCGCGCTGATGGCGCTCCGCGACGTGCAGGGTGACACGGGGCAGCTCGCGAAGCGCGCGCTGTTCGAGCTCATGAACCCGAAGGCGGTCCTCGGCGAGACCATCCCCGAGGCGAAGAAGGCCGGCGAGGGCGGGATGAAGGTCATCCCGCCGCGCTGAGCGGCCCGACGCGCGGTGGCTCCGGTCGATCCCTACGGCCTCGTCGGGCAGGTGCTCGACGGACAGTTTCGCGTCGACGCCGCCGTCGGTGAGGGCGGCTTCTCGGTCGTGTACCGCGGGCACCACCTCGGGCTCGACGAGCCCGTCGCGATCAAGTGCCTCAAGCTCCAGGGCCAGCTCGGCTCGGCGCTCGTCGAGAACTTCGTCCGCAGGTTCCGCGACGAGAGCCGCATCCACTACAAGCTGTCGCAGGAGAGCCTGCACGTCGCGCGCACGATCGCGGCCGGCACCGCGATGTCCCCGATCACGCAGGGGCTCGTGCCGTACATGGTGCTCGAGTGGCTCGACGGCTTCACGCTCTCCGAGCAGCTGCGGGCGCGGCGCGAGCGCGGCGAGACGGGCCGGCCGCTCGCCGAGATCGTGCGCCTGATGGATCCGGTCGCGGAGGCGATGGCGAGCGCGCACGCGATGGGCGTCGTGCACCGCGATCTGAACCCCTCCAACATCTTCATGGCGGCGCAGCCGTCGGGCGCGTTCCGCCCCAAGGTGATGGACTTCGGCGTCGCGAAGGTGATCTCGGATCACGCGCTCGCGCTCGGCCCGCGCGCGGCGACGATGGGGCAGATCCGCATGTTCACGCCCGCGTACGGCGCGCCCGAGCAGCTCGACTACACGCTCGGAGAGGTCGGCCCCGCCGCGGACGTCTACGCGTTCGCGCTGCTGCTCGTCGAGCTGATGCGAGATCGCCCGACCGTCACCGGCGAACACCTCGGCGATTTTCTCGAGCAGGCGACCAACGAGGCGCTGCGACCGACGCCGCGCGCGCTGGGCGTCGCGGTCGGTGACAGGGTCGAGGCGGTCTTCACCGACGCGCTCTCGACCCGCCCGGCGCGGCGCCCCGCCGACATGGGCACGTTCTGGGGCGCGCTGAAGCACGCGATGCGCGAGGACGAAGCGGCGGCCGCGCGCCCCACGACGCCGCCGAGCACGCCGCCTCCTGGGCCGCGCACGCACAAGGGGACGCTGATCATCGGAGGCCCCGGCCCTTCGACGCGACCTCCGAGGACGCCGGGCCTCGGCTCGACGATGCCGATGATGCAGTCGCCTGCCCGCCCGTCGACGGCGCCCCAGCCGAGCGAGCACGCGACGCCGCAGCCGCAGCCGGTGATGCTCGATCAGAGCACGTCGGCCGCGCGCGCGAGGGCCCCGCTCCCGCCCGTGGCGAGCGCCAAGAGGGGCCCCCCTGTCGCGCTGATCGTCGCCCTCGTCGCGCTCGTGCTGGTCGTGGCGGGCGCGCTGCTCGTGTGGAAGCTCGTGCTGTCCAAGCCCACGCCGAGCGCGCCCGCCGCGCGGTGGATCAGTAGCGGTACGCCTCGGGCTTGAACGGCCCCT
The DNA here is from genome assembly GCA_963169165.1 of Myxococcota bacterium. Lineage (GTDB taxonomy): Bacteria > Myxococcota_A > Polyangia > Polyangiales > Polyangiaceae > JADLFU01. Next base: position 6,246 of record CAUJFL010000088.1, read on the forward strand.
CGGGCGGCACCTGCAGGTAGTCGGACTGCGTCTTCGTCAGCGTCGTCAGCTGGACGCCGAGCTTGCCGAGGTGCAGCCGCGCGACCTTCTCGTCGAGCTTCTTCGGGAGGACGTAGACCTCCTTCGAGTAGGCCTTCGAGTTGGACCAGAGCTCCATCTGCGCGAGCACCTGGTTGGTGAACGACGAGCTCATCACGAAGCTCGGGTGGCCGGTCGCGCAGCCGAGGTTCACGAGGCGCCCCGACGCGAGCAGCGTGATGCGCTTGCCGCTGGGGAAGATGTACTGGTCGACCTGCGGCTTGACGTTGACCTTCTTGATCTCGGGGTTGTTCTCCAGCCACGCGACCTGGATCTCGCAGTCGAAGTGGCCGATGTTGCAGAGGATCGCCTCGTCCTTCATCGCCTGCATGTGCTCGGCGCGGACGATGTCGAGGCAGCCGGTGGCCGTCACGATGATGTCGGCGAGCGGCGCCGCCGTCTCCATCGTCACGACCTGGTAGCCCTCCATCGCCGCCTGCAGCGCGCAGATGGGATCGATCTCGGTGATCATCACCCGCGCGCCGAGCGAGCGCAGCGCCTGCGCCGAGCCCTTGCCCACGTCGCCATAGCCCGCGACGACCGCGGTCTTCCCGGCGAACATCACGTCGGTCGCGCGCTTGATGCCGTCGCCGAGCGACTCGCGGCACCCGTAGAGGTTGTCGAACTTCGACTTGGTCACCGAGTCGTTGACGTTGATGGCCGGCACCGCGCGCGTGCCGCCCTGGGCCAGGCGGTAGACCGCCTTCACGCCCGTCGTCGTCTCCTCGCTGATGCCGCGGATGGGATCGTCGCCGGCGAAGAGGTGCGGGTGCTTGTCGTGGATGTACGCGGTGAGATCCCCGCCGTCGTCGAGGATCATGTTCGGGCCCTTCTTGCCCTTGAACGCGTAGATCTGCTGCTCGAGGCACCACATGTACTCCTCCTCGGTCTCGCCCTTCCACGCGAAGACCGGCGTGCCGGCGGCGGCGATCGCGGCGGCGGCGTGGTCCTGCGTCGAGAAGATGTTGCACGACGTCCACGTGACCTCGGCGCCGAGGTGCTCGAGCGTCTGGATCAGCACGGCCGTCTGGATGGTCATGTGCAGGCAGCCCGCGATGCGCGCGCCCGCGAGCGGCTTGCTCGCGCCGTACTCCGCGCGCAGCGCCATCAGGCCGGGCATCTCCTTCTCGGCGATGGCGATCTCCTTGTTGCCCCAGTCGGCGAGCCCGATGTCCGCGACCTTGTAGTTGTTGCTCATGGTGTCTTCTCTCTGTTTGGGTTGGGTGGTTCCGTCGGTCAGGACGGGCGAGACGAATTCTTGTGGCCGGCGAGCACGAAGAGCTCGAGCGGCGCGCCGGTGCCCTTCTTCACGGGGGCCCTGGAGACGACGCGGTGGGTGACGCGCGACAGGCCGGCGCGCGTCGCGAGCTCGACCAGCTCGTCGCGATCGAAGCCGAGCCATACGTCGGCCTGCTCGTCGCGGAGCCACTCGTGGCCGTGGCTGACGAGGTCGACGACGACGACCGCGCCTCCGGGGCGCGTGATGCGGACGAGCTCGCGGAGCGCCGCCATCGGCCGCGGGGCGTGGTGCAGCACGAGCGCGGCGTACGCGGCGTCGACCGACGCGTCGCCGAGCGGCAGCGCGCCGAGCTCGCCCTTCATGAACCGGACGTTGTCGAGGCCGAGCCGCCGCGCGGTCGCCCGCGCGCGCCGGAGCATCTCGGCCGACAGATCGACCGCGACGATCTCGCGAGCCACCTCGGCGAGGTAGGGGAGCATCCCGCCCGTCCCGGTGCCGACGTCGGCGACCACGAGATCGCGCGGCAACAGCGGCACGAGCGACGCGAGCCCCGCGCTGTCGGCGAACAGCTCGGCGCGCAACGTGTCCCAGTCCTCGGCTCGATCGAAGAACGTCGCGCCCTTCGCGGCGCGGCGCGCGAGCACCCGCTCGATGCGCGACGAGAGCTTGTGGCCCCGCGCGATGCGCCCGAGCTCGGCGGCGAACGCCCCCTCGAGCAGCTCCTCGCCCTGCGCGAGCCGACAGAACGTCGCCGTGCCCTGCTTGCGCGACACGACGAGCCCCGCCTGCGCCAGCGCCGACAGGTGGCGCGACACTCCCGGCTGAGGCGCGTCGATCACCTCGGCCAGCTCGCCGACCGACAGCTCGTCGTCGAGCAGCGCCGCGAGCAGGACGAGGCGCGTGTCGTCGGCCAACGCCCGAAACCTCGCCGCCCACGTCGACTCCACGCGAGGGCTCTTAGATCACTTCATGCGTTCATGCAACTGGACGCATGAAACGAACCTCGCCGCGGCTCACAGGCGCCAGCGGGCCCCGTGCACCGCGCGCACGTCGTCGAGCGCGCGCGCCGCGTCGGGGGACTCGGGGCTGAGCGTCGGGGCGGTCGCGCCGGCGAGCACCTCGATGACGGCGCGGACGCTGCGCGACAGCGCGCCGAGGTCGTAGCCGCCCTCGAGCACGAGCGCGAGGCGCCCGCCCGCGTGGCGCTCGGCGACGCGCAGGACCGACGCCGCCATGGCCGCGAAGCCCTCTTCGTCGACGCGCATCTCGCCGAGCGGATCGTCACGGTGCGCGTCGAACCCGGCCGACACGAGCACGAGGTCCGGCAGGAAGCGAGACGCCAGCGGCTCGACGAGCTGCGCGAACGCCGCCGCGTAGTCCGCGCTGTCACGGCCGGGCGGCAGCGGGACGTTGACGTTGAAGCCCTCGCCCCTGCCCGCTCCCGCCAGCCGCGCGAGCCCCGTCCCCGGATAGAACGGGTGCTGGTGGAGGCTGACGAAAAGCACGTCGTCTCGCGAGTAGAAAGTGTGCTGCGTGCCGTTGCCATGGTGCACGTCCCAGTCGACGACCATCACCCGCTCGGCCCCGCGCCGCCGCGCGTGCTCGGCCGCGACGGCGACGTTGTTGAACAGGCAGAAGCCCATCGGCGCGTGCGCCTCGGCGTGGTGGCCGGGCGGCCGCACGAGCGCGAACGCGCGAGCGCCCGGGCGATCCATCACCTCGTCGACGGCGCCCAGCGCCGCGCCCGCCGCGAGGTAGGCCGCGTCGACGGAGCCAGGGGAGACGCCGGTGTCGGGCTCGAGCTGCGCCGTCACGCCGCGCGCGGCGTCGATCGCGGCGACGTGCGCCTCGTCGTGGACGGCCCGCACCTCGTCCCGTGTGGCCACCCGCGGCGTCACCCAGCGCGCCGCCGGCACCGGGGCGGCCTCGAGCAGCCGCGTCACCGCGCGCAGCCTGTCAGGCCGCTCGGGGTGGCCTGGCCCGGGCCGGTGCTCGAGCAGCGAGCCGTCGGTCAGCAGCGCGACGTCGCCCGACGTCACCCGCCCTCGAAGAGGCCGATGGGACACGCGACGCCCGTGCCCCCGAGGCCGCAGTACCCGTCCGGGTTCTTTGCCAAGTATTGCTGGTGGTACTCCTCGGCGTAGAAGAGCTCGGGGGCGTCGGCGATCTCGGTCGTCACCTCGCCGAGCCCCGCGGCGCGGAGGCGCGCGGCGTAGGCGTCGCGCGAGCGCTGCGCGAGGTCGAGGTGCGCGCTCGTGGTGCAGTAGACGGCCGAGCGATACTGGGTGCCGACGTCGTTGCCCTGTCGCATCCCTTGCGTCGGATCGTGGCTCTCCCAGAACGTCGCGAGCAGCCGCTCGTAGGACACGCGCGCCGGATCGAACACGACCAGCACGACCTCGGTGTGACCCGTCCGGCCGCTGCACACGTCGCGGTACGTGGGGTTGCGCGTGAGCCCGCCCGCGTAGCCGACCGCGGTCGTGACGACGCCGTCGAGCTGCCAGTACTTGCGCTCCGCGCCCCAGAAGCACCCGAGGCCGAAGATCGCGCGCTCGAGCCCTGGCGCGAACGGCGGCGCGATCGGCGCGTCGTGGACGAAGTGGCGCCTCGGCACCGGCATCGCCTCGGGGCGATCCGGGAGCGCCTCGGCGGCGGTCGGCAGCTCAATTTTTGTGGTGTTGGTGAACATGATTGGGAGCGCGAGCGTAGCGCAACGCGGCTGGCGCGCGCGCGCGGCTGTCTGGTACGGTCCCGCCACCATGAAGTCACGCACCGCCTTCCTCGCCGTCACCTCGACCCTCGCGCTGCTGCTCTCCGCGACCTCCTTCGTCGCGTGCGGCGGGGGCGACGACTCCGGCGGCGCGACGCCCCCATCGGGGACGGCGGGCTCGGGCGGCGCGGGCGGCGGCGGCGCCCCGGGCGAGTGCAAGGTCGCGGGCGACGAGGCGGCGCCGGGCGAGGGGCCGCCGCTGCTGTCGACCGACTGCGACCCGATCTCGTCGCACTGCGGCTTCCCCTTCCCGTCGAACGTCTACCTCATCGACGACGCCACCAAGAAGAACCCCTCTGGCAAGTCGGTGCTGTTCGGGAAGACCTCGCTGCCCCGCTACCGGGGCGACAAGGACAAGTTCGACGTCTCGCTCTTCCCCGACATGGACGGCTTCTCTCCGGGCTCGGGCGCGCTGATGTTCATGCCGGGCGCGACCGCCACGGGCCTCGCGAACCCGACCCAGATCGAGAGCACGCTGAAGGCCGACTCGCCCACCATCCTGATGGAAGCGGAGACGGGCGAGCTGGTGCCGCACTGGGTCGACCTCGACATGGCGCCGCGCGACGACGAGGAGCGCGCGATCATCGTGCGCCCCGCGGTGCGGCTCAAGGACAAGACTCGCTACATCGTCGCGATCCGTCACGTCGTCGACGCCGACGGAAAGACCCTCGAGCCCACCGCCGCGTGGAAGGCGCTGCGCGACGGCACGCCGGGCTGTCACCCGTCGGTCGAGCTGCGCCGCGAGCTCTACAAGGACATCTTCGCGAAGCTCGAGGCCAAGGGCATCGCCAAGGGCGACCTGCAGGTCGCGTGGGACTACTCGACCGCGTCGAAAGAGAGCACCACGCGCTGGGCGGTCAAGATGCGCGACGAGGCGCTCGCCACCTACGGCGACGCGTCGAAGCCGTTCAAGTACAAGATCGACCACATCGACGACAACCCCAACAAGCACGACTGGAAGCGCGTGCACGTGAAGGTGACGCTGCCGAGCTACCTCAACACGACCGTCGAGTGGCACAAGGCGACCGACACGCTGCCGCGCATCAACCTCGGCGCCGACGGGATGCCCGCGCAGAACGGCGAGTTCGAGTGGGACGTGCTCATCCACATCCCGAAGTCGGCCGAGGCCGGCGGCAAGAAGTACGGCCTCTTGCAGAACGGTCACGGCCTGTTCGGCAGCCGCTTCGAGGGTCAGAACGGCTACCTCCCCGAGATGGGCAACCTGCACGACTGGGTCACGTTCTCGGTCGACCTGATGGGCTTCGCCGAACCAGACGTCGACACCGCGATCGAGGCGCTCGGCGGCAACAACAAGGCGCTGCGCGCGTTCACCGAGCGCCAGATCCAGGGGATGCTGAACCAGCAGCTCGCGATGCGGTTCATGATGACGACCTTCTCGAAGGACCCGCTGCTGCTCGACAAGGACGGCAACAGCATCGTCGACACGAGCCTCCGCGCGTACCGCGGCGACAGCCAGGGCGGCATCATGGGCACCGCGTACATGGCCCTCTCGGTGGACGTCACGCGCGGCCTCGTCGGCGAGCCAGGCATGCCCTACAACCTGCTGCTCAACCGCTCGAAGGACTACTCGGGGTACCAGCTCGTGCTCAACGGCTCGTACCCCAACGGCCTCGACCAGCAGCTGATCCTCGGCGCCTTCCAGATGTTCTGGGATCGCTCGGAGCCGATGGGCTACGCGCCGTACATCACCAAGGACATGCTGCCCAACACCCCGGCGCACCAGATCCTGATCCACGACGCGCTCGGCGATCAGCAGGTGACGACGCTCGGCGCGCAGCTCATCGCGCGCACGGTCGGGGCCGTGGCGATCACGCCGTCGGTGCGCCCGATCTTCGGCGTGACCGAGGCGCCGACCGTGATGGGAGGCAGCGCGATCGTCGAATACAAGTTCCCCCTCAAGGAGGAGCCACTGGTCAACCGCTCGCCGATGGACAACCCCGATCCGCACGACATGGTGCGCGAGCTCGGGCCCTCGTACGATCAGAGCGACTGGTTCTTCCGCACGGGCGAGATCAAGCACTTCTGCAAGGGGATCTGCTCCTGCCGCGACGAGGCGCCCGAGGTGAACTGCGAGCGCTTCGACGCCGACTTTGCCAAGTACGGAAAGTGAGAGCGCCGGGGTGGCCGACGACTCGACGCTTGGATCGATGCCCGAGCTGACGGTCGAGGAGGCCAACTCGCGGGTGCCGGAGCTGCACCGGATCGTCTCCGGGCAGCTCCGGTTGCAAGACGAGGTCGCCTCGGCCCTGGGCGACCTGCACGCGCTGATCGGTCGGTTCCCGTCGGATCTGGCGCCGCGAGGCGGCGACGACGAGGGCGTGAAGGACGCGAAGCGCCGCGTGCAGGCGCTGCTGCGCGCGCTCGAGGAGGGCTGGACCCGTGTCTCCGAGCTGGGCGGGTTGGTCAAGGATCCGCAGGTCGGGCTGGTCGATTTCCTGGGGCGAGTGGACGGCGAGCAGGTGCTGCTCTGCTGGCGGTTCGGCGAGGAGGCGATCGCGCACTACCACCGGCTCGACGAGGGCTTCGCCGGGCGCCGACCGCTCCCCAACGTCGCGCGCCACCGGATCTTCAACTGATGCCGCCGAGAGATCTGCCGCGCGCGGCGCGCGCCATCGGCGAGTTCCTCGACGCGATGGGCCTCTCCGGCGATCCGGCCGTAATCGGCACGGGCGCGCGCGTGGCCGAGGCGTGGGACCAAGATCTGCTGGCAGGCGTCGACGTCGACGTCGCGCGGCTTTTGACCGACGAGTCGGTCGTCACGGCGAAGCCGGGCGCGCTCGTCGTCCTGCGCGACATCTCGATCGCGACGATGTGCCCGCATCATTTGCTGCCGGCGCTCGGCGACGCGACGGTGGCCTACCTGCCGGGTCGGCGGATCGCGGGGCTCGGCGCGATCGTCGCCGCGCTGCACGCGCTGTCACGCCGGCTGACGCTTCAAGAAGAGCTCGGGCAGCGGATGGTCGACGCCCTTCACGAGCACCTGCACGCGCGGGGCGCGGCGTGTCGGCTGCGCCTCCGGCACACCTGCCTCGCGGCGCGGGGCGAGCGCGAGCGCGCGATCGTCGAGACGCTGGCGACTTCGGGCACGCTCGCGCCGGGCGAGGTGGACGCGACGCTGCTCTCCGTCGCGCTGGGGGCATGATGGGTGACGTCGCGGTCGTGAGCGGCGCGTCGCGGGGAATAGGGCTCGCGTGCGCCGAGGCGCTGACGCGACGGGGGCTGCGGGTCGCGCTGCTCGCGCCCGCGTCGGCGCGGCTCGCGCGCGCGGAGGTCGGGCTCGACGGCTCGCTCGCGATCCCATGTGACGTCTCCAGCGAGGCGGACGTCGGGCGCGCGGCCGACGCCGTGCTCGCCCGCCTCGGCGCGCCGCGCGTGGTCGTCGCCAACGCCGGGATCGTGCGGCGTGGCCGGGTCGAGCGACTGTCGATCGATGACTTCGATCGCACGCTCGCGGTGAACCTCCGCGGCACGTTCTTGCTCACCCGCGCGCTCCTGCCGGCGATGCGGCGCGAGCGACGCGGGCGCGTCGTCGCCGTCGCGAGCATCTCGGCGACGCTCGGGACCGACGGCGCCAGCGCGTACAACGCCTCCAAATGGGCCGTCGTGGGGTTCGTGAAATCACTCGCCGAGGAGCTTCGCGGCTCGGGCTTGCAGGCCATGACTGTCAACCCGGGCGCCGTCGACACCGACATGCTGCGCGGCTCGCCCTACACCCCGCAGATGACCGCGGCCGACGTGGCCGGCGTGGTCACCTACGCCGCCCTCGACGCGCCCGACGCGATGAACGGGGCGTCGCTCGACGTGTTCGGCCCGTGAGCCTCGCCGACGCGCTCGCGCGGCTCCCGCTGTTTCCTCTCCCTGACATCACGCTGTTCCCTGGGGGCCTCATCCCGTTGCACGTGTTCGAGCCGCGCTACCGGCAGATGGTCCGCGACGCGCTCGCGACGCACCAGGCGCTCGCGCTCGCGCGGGCGCTGCCGGGCGCTCCGATCGATCCGCACGGGCACCCGGCCATCCCGCGGATCGTGGGCGCGGGGACCATCGTCGAGCACGAGGCGTTGCCGGATGGTCGCTTCAACCTGCTCGTGCGAGGCGAGGCGCGCGTCGAGCTCGTCGAGCTCCCGTTCGTCGCGCCGTACCGCGCGGCGCGCGCCGTGGTGCTGACCGATCCCTCGCCTCCTCCGGCCGAGGCCGACGTCGACGCGCTCGTCGCGCTCGCGCGGGAGCTGGTCCGGCGTGTTCGCGCGCGCGCGCCTCACCTGGCGCTGTCGCTCCCGGACGCGCGGCCCGCCGAGCGGGTCGCCGATCTCCTCGCCGCGCGCCTCGTGCTCGATCCCGACGAGCGCCAGCGATTGCTCGAGGAGCCGAGGGCGGCCGCGCGCACCGCCACCGTCACCCGCGTGCTCGCCGAGCAACTGGACGCCCTCGGCGGCGGGGATGACAACTGATCGCGGGGCGCGGCGAGCACGACTTCACATTTGCGTCCGAAGCAGGAGGCCCGCGGGACTCGGCGGGGCTGGCGCGTGTTCGCGCGCCTCTGGTAGGCTCGGTGACATGACCAAGGTCCGCGCGGTCCTGTTCGCTTGCGCCTCCCTCCTGACACTGTCGCTGTCCGCGTCGTCCTTCGTCGCGTGTGGCGGCGGCGACGCTCCCGACCCGAGCGCGACCCCCGGACCAGCAGGCGGCGGCGCGGGCGCTGGCGGCGGCGTGTGCAAGGTCGCGGGCGACGACGCGGCCCCCGGCGAGGGCCCGCCGCTGCTGTCGACCGACTGCGATCCCATCTCTTCTCACTGTGGCTACCCGTTCCCCTCCAACGTCTATCTGGTCGACGATCCCACCAAGAAGAACCCTTCTGGCAAGACGGTGCAGTTCGGAAAGACCACGTTGCCGAGGTTCCGCGGCGACCGAGACCTCTTCGATGTGTCCCTGTTCACCGACGTGGACGGCTTCTCCCCCGGCTCGGGG
>CAUJFL010000089.1 GCA_963169165.1 Myxococcota bacterium
GCTCGCGCCGGGGCCGAGCTCGACGTCTCCGCTCCCCCCGCACGCCACGATCCCGGCCGACACCACGAGGCACCACGCGCTGATGCGAAGCCGCTGTTTCATGGGCCCATCACACGTCGCCGCGCCGCGAGCGTCAAGGAAGCGGGAGCGTCTTTTCGCCGAGATCGATGGAGGCGGAAGCCTGCGGTGGAGACGGAAGGGTCCACGCCGCGCCGCCGCGGGCGAGCCGCGCGCGCCTGGCCTGGACCACCGCGAGGGAGCCCCGCTCGCGTCCCGCCACGTCCCGGTGACGACTTCGCCCACCGTGCGGCGAGTCGCGGGGGGCTCCACGTCAGCGTGCCGTCCGCCTCCTCGTCGACGCGGGCGGCCCACGTCGTCGTCGTCGTCGGCCTCCACGACAAGGCCTTCTCACCGCTCACCGCGAGCACGCGGTCGAACAGCGCCGAGTAGGTGTAGTCGGAGATCCAGAGCGGATCGCAGTAGCCCATCAAGTCTGTCGCCCCGCTGGCCGGGATGAGCGCGTGGGTCCGCTGGTCGAGCCCGGCGACTCCGAGCGCGTCACCTTTGTATGGATACCCAGCGTCCCACTGGCTGGTATCGCAAGGCGCGTGCTCGCGGCCGTCCATGTGGCCGAGCTCGTGCGCGAGCGTCCACGCCGAGTCCTCGCCGACGAAGCCGACCCCGGACCCGACCCGCGACGAGGCGTCCTTCGGATCGTCGGCGACGTAGCTCTGTCCCGTCACGCACGAGCCGCCGCGGTAGGCCGAGAGGCTCGAGGCAGGCGCGACGAGCCCGTACACGTCGCGCCGAGCTTGACGTTGCCGGTCAGCGACAGCCCTTGTGTCCACGGGACGGGCGCGTGCACGGAGAGCTCGACCGCGGAGTCGGGGTAGACCGCGCGCAACAGCGACGACAGCAGGTCGAGGCGCGCCGGGCTCGTGCCGGGCAGGCGCTTGGAGCCGTCGACGTCGTAGCGCATGGGCACGAGCAGCACGCGGAGCGGGGCGCCGTGCGCGCGCGCCGACAGCGCCGCGGTCGCGCCACCCATCGGGAACCGCGCCGCGCTCTTCGTGGGGCCGTCCACCTCGACCGCCGCGTCATCGAGCACGCGCACCGACACGCGCGCCTCGGTCGTCACGCGCCTCGGCTCGATGCCCGCCTTCGCGATGGTGACCTTCACCGCCTGGAACACCGCGACCTCGGAGAGGTCGTCGCGAGGCGAGGCGACGCCGTCGACGTCGAGGCGGACGCCCCCGCGCCCGGTTGCCCGGCGGCGCCGCCGGTGCCGCTGTTCGCCCCGCGCTCGCTGGATTTCCTGCGGCGCCCGCGCTCGCTGGCTTTCCTGCGGCGCCCGGGCTCGACGGGGCGTCAGGGTTCGACGTCCCGCTCCCACAGGCCAGCCCGGTCAGGCACCACACAACGAGCGCGTCGCGGCGATTCATCGGCGGCCTCCTAGGTCACGTGCGACCCCTTGTGGGGGCCAGGTCGATTGGATAGCGTACCAAGTTCGATGCGCTTCGACGGACGGGAGACCGCGACGGTGGGGGGAGCAACCAGGTGGGCGGGCGCGCTGGCCGCGCTGACCGTCTTGTCATTCGTCGCGACCGCTCGCGCCGTCGACTTTGGAGCGAAGGGGGAGTGGCCGACCACCACGGGGACGCTCCCGTCGGCCGACCTGCTCGTCTACCCCACTGGCAGCGGGACGTACCCATGGGTGTTCGTCGCGCACGATGACGCAGCGCCCGCCGCCGATCTCGTCGCGCTCGGGCAGCACCTCGCGAGCTACGGCGTCGTCGCCGTGATCCCGGAGCTCTGCTCTCCGCCCGGCAGCTGCGTGCCCTCGGTGTCCAGCGTTTCGAGCAAGATCGCCTCCGCGAGAGCGCAGCTTTCGTCCACGCTCTTCCCCGTGAAGGTGAACACCCAGAAGCTCGCGCTGGTCGGCCATGGCACGGGGGCCTACTTCATCGCAGACGCGGAGGTCGCGGGCGTCACGACGCGCGTGTTGCTCGATCCCGTGCACGCGCTCTCGACGCCGCTCGGGCCGTCCCAGGTGATGGCGAAGCAATCGGCGGCGGTGCTGTCGTTGTTCGCGCCCGCGAACGGGTGCAACGCGCAAGGTGTCTGGGCGCCGTTCGCCACGAAGACGAAGCCGGGTGTCAAGGCGCTCGCGGCCACCGTCGCGGGCGCGAGCCACTGCGACGCCGCCCCTGAGTGGCTCGGATGTACCAAGAAATGCGCCCAGACGGGGCCGACCAGCCCCGAACGCGTCGCGAAGTTTCGCGGGCTCACGACGGCGTGGTTGCTGGCGTACCTCGCGGACGTTCCCCAAGCGATGTGCGCTGTGACCCCGAGCGCGCTCGGAGCGGATCCTTCGTTGACGAACGTCGCCGCCACCTTCGAGCTACCCCCGTGCGGGGGCGGCGGTCAGGGTGGGAGCGCGGGCTCGGGCGGTGCGGGCGCGAAGGCGGGCTCGGGTGGCAAAGGTGGCGCGGGAGGCGCGGGCGGAGCGGGGGCAAAATCGGGCGCTGGACCGGCAGGCAAGGAGGGCGCGGGCGGCGCCGCGGCGAAGGCGGGCGCGGCGGGCGCGTCGGTGGGCGGCGGGACGAACGCGGGCCTCGCAGGGGCCGCCAGCGCCGACGATGGTCGAGGCGAGTACTTCGAGCTCGGGCAGCTCGAGCACGAGGGGCTGGGCGACGCGGAGAGCGCGCCGGTTTGTTCGATCCGGGCCGCGCGCGCTGGTGGTCTGGGGTGTCTGGCGCCGCTGGCGGCCGGGCTCGCGTTCGCGCTGCGACGTCGCGCGCGGGGCCAGGTATGAGGCGCCGCGCGGTCGCGGTCGCCTCGCTCTGTGTTGCGCTCGGAGGAGCGGCGTTGGCGGCGGGGGCGCCCACGGTCGCGCGCCCGCGTGACGTCCTGACGAAGATGCGCGTCGAGGCGGCGCGCAAGCAGTACGTCGCGGGCCACGCCGACGCCGCCGCGAAGAAGCTCGAAGAGGCTCAGAAACAGTGCGAACCCGACTGGTGCTCGGGCGGCGTGAAGGTCGAGGTGCTCCGCGAGCTCGCGACGGTTCGCGCGGGAGGACAAAAACAACACGACGCCGCCGTGAAGCTCTTCGCGGCCGCGCTCGTCCTCGATCCAAAGCTCACGTTGCCAGGCTCGCTCGCAACCAAAGAGGTGCAGTCAGCGTACGATCAGGCGCGGGCGCAGCTCGCCGCCGCGGCGTCTGCGAGCGCGGCCGCCGCGGCGTCTGCGAGCGCGTCGGCCGTCCCCTCCTCGCCGCCCCCTCCGCCTCCAGAGCCGCGTCCCGTGTCGTCTATCGGCAACGTGAAGTGGGTGCCGAATGTCGGTTTCACCACGGAGAGCAAGGGAGTGCTCCCCACGATCTCGGCGCCGCCGACCGCTCCCATCGTGCTCGCGACCCCGACCGAGCTCGGCGCGGCGCGTCTCGGCGTGCGGGTAGGGATCGGGCGCACCGCGCTGCAGCCGAACGTGAAGGGCTTCCAGCCCTGCGAGCCGCTCGATGTGTCCGGGGGG
>CAUJFL010000090.1 GCA_963169165.1 Myxococcota bacterium
GTCCGCGCGCCTCTCGAGCTTGGCGCTGGCGCGGAACGTGCGCGATCGGGCGCTGCAGACCAGCCACCTCCAGCAAGTGTGGCAACGAGGGTCGTCTCGTCCCGATTCGTCCCGTTCCCCGTTCCCCGTTCTCCGTCGCCCGTTCTCCGTCCCGTCGCCCGTTCTCCGTCCCGTCGCCCGTTCTCCGTCTCCCGTTCTCCGTCGTCTCCCGTCGCCCGTTCTCTGGCCCTCCACCCGTCAGCCTCACCCCCGCGCGAGGCGCGGCCGCTTCGACTCCGGTTCGGCCTCGAGCTTCTCCGCCATCTCCGACAGCGAGCGGAGGTACTTGAACGAGTAGATGCCCGACGCGTGCCCGTCGCCCCACGACATCGACAGGGCGTAGTTGCCGACCGGGGTGATCGCCTCGAGCTCGAGATCGCCACCCGACACGAACTTGATCGTCCCCGCGTGGCCCTGGCAGCCGGCGCAAGGGCAGTAGCCGCGCAGGAGCTCGTGCGGGATCTTGCCGACGTAGCCGTCGGCCCAGTGGACCTCGAACACGCGCGCGCCCTTCGGCGCTCGCACGCGCACGGGCTTCATCGCAAGGACATGGTCGCCCATCGGCGCGAATCTACCACGCCGCCGTGCGCCGCGAGGACGCGCGACACCACTTCGACCGCGCGGGCGACGTCGCCCTCGGCGAGCACGCCGCGTTCGCCGGCCGCCGCCCGGCCGAGCCCGTCACGCGTCGCGCCGGTGAGCAAAAGCGGCCCTCCGCCGCACGCTCGACACACCACGCCCCCGCGCTCGGGTGCGAGCATCGCCGCCTTGCCGCGCGGGCACGGCGCGCCGCATGCGACGCACCCGTCGAGCTCGAGGCTCCACCCGACGACGGCGACGGCGCGCAGCCCCAGCTCGGCGAGCGCGACCGGCGATGGTGCGTCGAGCAGCCCGAGCAGACGCGACCACAGCTCGGGCTCGGGGACGCGGGGCGGCGAGATCGCGCGCGTCAGCGTCAGCGCGCCGCCTGCGAGCTCCATCGCGTCGAGGCTCGAGAGCAGCGCGAGCCGCGGCGTCACGATGCGCGACTCGCGGAGCGTCATCAGCTCGCGCCCGTCGCGCTCGTCGAGCGTTACCTCCAGCGTGTGGAGCGGCTCTCGCGCGAGCTTGTCGCTCTTCTTCGCGCGGTGCGCGAGCGCCGACACCGCGCCGAGCGTCTCGGTGAAGAGGTGCACGATCACGTCCGCGTCGCCGTACGACACGGCCTTGGTCACGAGCGCGCGCGTCGTGTGCCGCCGCGAGCTCGCGCGCGGGCGTGGCACGCCGACCTCAGCCGATCGACAGGGTGATCGTGTCGGCCTGCGACAGCACCTGCGGCAGCTCGCGACCGCGAGGCTTCAGCACGATGCTCACCGCCAAAGTAAACAAGACCAACAGCACGACGAACGCGATCGCGACGCCGAAGCGCTTCTTGGTCGCCTTGTGGATCGGCGACATCACCGGGATGGGCGTGACGTAGGCGACGCGCCGGCTCGCGGTGTACATCGCCAGGACCTCGTCGACGGCGAGGCCGACCGTGCGGGCGTACGCGCGGAGGAACCCCCGCACGAAGACCTCGCCGGGCAGATCGTCGAAGCGGTCGTCCTCGAGGCGCTCGATGGAGTGGACCGGGATCCGCGTCGCGCGCGAGACCTCTTCGCGGCTCATCGCGCGGGCCTCGCGGTGCTTGCGCAAGAAGGCGCCGATCGACTCCATCAGCTGCCGCCTCCTGCCGCGCAGCGCCGCCCGGAGGGGGTGCCGTCGCCGACCTTCTTGCAGCGATCGAGGTCCTCCTTCGCGCCGACCGCGTCGCCGAGGCGCTGGCGAACGCGCGCGCGCACCTCGAACAGATCGGGGAACGCCTTGCACTGCGGCTTGTCGGTGTCGATCGCGCGGGTCAGCGTGACCTCGGCGGTGCCGAGATCGCCACGCTTTTCGTAGGTGAGCGCGAGCTTGAGGCCGCCCCAGCAGAACTGCGGCTGAAGGGCGATGGCGCGCGTGAGCGAGGTGACGGCGCCGTCGAGATCGCCCTTCTCGAGCTGAGCCCAGCCGAGGTTGCCCCACGCGATCTCGGGGGTCGCGTAGAGCATGTCCTCGGTGAGAGGCTTCAACGTCGCGATCGCGTCGTCGTATTTCTTGGCGTTGATGAGGACGCTCCCGAGCGTGTTGCGCGCCTCGCGAAACTCGGGCTTGGCCTTGAGCGCCGCCCGCGCCGCGCGCTCGGCCTCGTCGAGGCGACACTCGTCGGGCGAGTAAGAGCAGAAGCCGATCAGCACCGTCGCGACCAGCAGCTGCGCGTCGGCGTTCTCGGGATCGAGCTCGACCGCGCGCTGCGCGTGCGTGAGCGCGCCGCGGAGGTTGCCCTTGGAGAACGCGTCGACCCCGAGATCGTGCTGGGCGAGCGACTGCTTCGACGCGTCCTTGGGACGCCCCGCGCTACAGCCGCCGATAAACCCAGTCGTCATCATCAGGAGGGGGAGCCAGGCAGCTCGCGTGAACCGCGACACGGATGTCATAGCGAGTGTGGCCAGCGCGCACACCGTTAGCCCCGCCTCCCCCCCGCCGTCAACCTCGAAACGCGCCGTAACTGCTCGGATGATCAGCGATCCGGCGAAGAAGTTGGCCCACGGCGCGATGCTCTCAGGGCGCCGCGCCGTCGCCGGGATCGGACGAGATCTGGTCCTTTGTGCCGAGCAGACCGAACAGCTTGCGCAGCGCCTCGACGTCGAGGATCTCGAGCTTGTCGCCGGTCAGGCGCAGGTACTGCTTGTCGCGGAGGCGGCTGACGCCCGCTCGCACGGTGTCCATGTCGAGCCCCACGCGGCTGGAGAGATCCATCGGCGAGAGGTTGAGCTTGATCGCGCCCGACTGCGGCGCTCCCGACGCGAGCGCGGCCTTCAGCAGCGCCGAGATGATCTTCGACTGGCCGTCGCGCAGCATCATCAGCTCGATCTGGTCCTCGGCGTCGCGGAGGCGGCGGACGAGCTGGTGCACGAGCTTGTTGGCGACTCCGGGGTGCGTCTCGAGGAGGTTCTGCAGGGTGCCCTGCTCGATCGTGAGCGCGAGCCCCTCGGTGAGCGCGATCGCCGTCGACGTGCGCGGGCTGCCCGGCACGAGCGCCGATTCGCCGAACAGGTCGCCGGGGCGCAGGACCATCAGGCTGCGCTCGACCCCGCGGACTCGCTTGAGCAGGCGGACGCGGCCCTCTTGCAGCAGGAGCGCCTCACCCCCGTGCTCCCCCTCTCGAAACAGCACCTCACCGGCGGTGAACGGGCGACCGAAGCGGCTGACCAGCCTCACGCGCTCGGACGGTCCTAGGTCATCCATGCGGCGCCGAGCATAGCCGCGAAGGCGCCGCGCTTGCCATCGTCGGCGTTCGCGGCGATGTCTGCGCGGAGATGGCGAGCCGCCGTTCGCAGAAGGATCAGCCCGCGCCCGAGGAGCGCGCCGTGTCGCCCGCGCGCGCCGACGGCGAGGAGGAGCGCTTCGATCGCCTGTTTCGCCCCGCCTCCCTCGCCGAGTACGTCGGTCAAGACCAGCACCGCGACAACCTCCGCGTGTTCGTCGAGGCGGCGAAGCGCCGCGGCGAGCCGCTCGATCACGTGCTCTTGTGCGGGCCGCCCGGCCTCGGCAAGACGACCCTCGCGCACATCCTCGCCAACGAGATGGGCGTCGCGCTCCACCTGACGAGCGGCCCCGCCGTCGAGCACAAGGGCGCGCTCGCGGGCCTCTTGACCAAGCTCGAGCGGGGCGACGTGCTGTTCATCGACGAGATCCACCGCCTGACGCCCGCGGTCGAGGAGAGCATCTACCCGGCGATAGAGGACTTTCAGATCGAGATCATGACCGGC
>CAUJFL010000091.1 GCA_963169165.1 Myxococcota bacterium
CCGGCTCGCGATCGTTCGACGAGGTCGTGCTGGTGTCCGAGGCGCCTCGACGCTTCGTGTACCGGGTCTTCCAGGGGCTGCCGACGCGTGACCACACCGGGACGCTGACGCTCGACGGAGACGGCGAGAGGACGCGCCTGCGGTGGGACGTGTCGTTCTCGTTCTGGGTGCCGGGCGCGGACGCGGCGGCGCGGCTGATAGAGTCGCAGCTCCGCGGGAGCCTCGCCAGGCTGGCTGACGTGGCGCGCGGGTCGACGCCGACGCCGAGCGTGACGCCGAGGGTCATCACCGACGAGCTGCCGCCGCTCCGCGCGCGCGCCGACGCCATCCTCGCGGAGCAGCGGGCGCTGGTCGCCGAGCTGCGCGGCGATCCCAAGCGGTGGTTCGCGCGGGTCTACGTGCTGGTCACCGAGGGGCTGCTCGCGCTGCTCGATGACGGGGGCGTCCGCCACCCGGGCTGGGTCTTGCGGCTGATCCCGGAGTTTCACCGCTACTACGCCGACAACCTCCGCGGCTGGCAGGCAGGCGGCGACGTCGAGGGACCGTGGGCGCGCGCGTTTCGCCTGATGGAGTCGGGCGAGGAGTTCGCCGCGGTCGTCGGTGGCCTGATGCGCGGCGTGCGCACGCACATCGAAGAAGATCTGCCGCGCGCGCTCGCGTCGGTGTGGTTCGAGCACTACCGGGGGCGCTGCGACTTCGTGCGCTTCCGCGGCGACTACGTGGCGATGGCCGCCGTGTTCCGGCGGGCGGCCGACCAGATGCTCGACGAGCTGCCGCGCGCGATGGTTCCGCGCACGGTGCGGGTGATGCGCCGCTTCGCGCCCCCTGAGGTGCCCGACGCGTTCTTGAACCGCCGCGTCTACGACGTGCCGTCGCGGCGCCTGCGCGCGTTCGAGCGCGGCGAGAGGCTCGCGAACCTGCTCGTCGCGCACGCGAGGTGAGGCTCGAGGACGTGGCCCTGTCGTCGCTCGCTTCCATCCTCCGCGCGCTCGACGAGAGCGGGGCGCGCTACGTCGTCGTCGGGGGGCTCGCCGTGGTGTTGCACGGGCACGCGCGCTTGACAGCAGACGTCGATCTCGTGGTCGATCTCTCCCCCGGTGAGGCGATCAGGCCCGTCGCGGCGCTCACGCGGCTCGGCATGGTCCCGCGGGCGCCGGTCGACGCGCGCGACTTCGCCGATCCGGACGCGCGACGACGCTGGATCGAGGAGAAGGGCATGAAGGTGTTCTCCATGTGGGATCCGCGGGCCCCGCTGCGGGAGGTCGACCTCTTCGTCGAGCCGCCGATCGAGTTCGATGACTTGTGGGCGCGCGCCGTCGCGGTCATGGTGGCGGGCCAGCGCGTGCGTGTCGCGTCGCTGCAGGATCTCCTCATGATGAAGCGCCTCGCCGGACGACCGAAGGATCTCGAGGACATCGCCGCGCTCACCGCGCTCGCCGCGAGGCCGCGATGACCGACCCGCCCGACTGGGGCAGCTGGGACGAAGACCGGCGACGCAAGCTGGCGCTCGGCGCGAGCAGCACGCCCGACGAGCGCGTCGCGTGGCTCGAGGAGATGGCGCAGCTCGCGTGGGACGCGGGCGCGCTGCCGAAGCCGCGCGATCCGTGGGGGCGCTTCGAGCCACCACCGACGTCGGAGTGAGCTTCGCGAGCGCCTGGGAGCTGCCGGCGGGCGTCGGCGTCGGCGCGCGCGAGCACCTCACGGGTAGTTGGATGCAGAAAGTAATACATACCAAAACTAATATGTGTCCCGTGCCGGGACGCGCCGGCATGGCGCGACGCGTCGCTCGCGACGAGCGCTCCAGGGCGGTCGCCGCGCCTGTGGCTTGTCATCGACGCGACAGACGGGCACCCTCGTGGGCATGCGCTCCCTTCACTTCTTGCTCGCCCTCGCTGCTCCTCTCGCCCTCGTCCCCGCCTGCGGAGGCGGCGATGACGACGCCTCCCCGGCGCGAGGCTCGTCGGGCGCTCCGGGCACGGGTCAGGCGGGCGCCGCGGCGGGCAAGGCAGGCTCGCCGTCGACAGGCGGAGCGCGGGCGCGCCCTCCGCGGGCGCGGGAGGGAAGGCAGGCTCGTCGACGGCGGGCGCAGGCGGCTCGTCCGCGGGCAGCGGCGGCGCCACCATCCCGTCGACACATCCGCGCATCTACATGGGTGTCGCGGCGAAGGAGCGCCTCACCAAGAAGCTCACGGCGAACACGAAGGAGGCGAAGCGCTTCCGCGACATGGTCGACGCCGAGCTCGGCGGCACCTCTCACTACGCGTTCGCCCCCTGGTTCGCCTCGCTGCTCGGGGCGCTCACCAGCGATCCCAAATACTGCGCGTTCGCCGTCGCGAAGACCGACGCGGAGGTCGCGTCGGAGGAGGCCCTGATCGCGCAAGGCAAGAAGGCCGCCGTGTCGGGCGACAGCTACCTGGAGGTCGGAGGCGTCATCGGCGGCCTCGCGATGGTCTACGATCACTGCTTCGCCGACCTCACCTCCGCGCAGAAGACGCGCTGGGTCGCCTACGCCGAGCAGGCCGTGTGGAACGTGTGGCACCCCAGCGAGGCCAAATGGGGGACGACGACGTTCCCCTGGAGCGGCTGGTCCATCGACAACCCTTTCAACAACTATCACTACAGCTTCTTGCGGGCGACGATGCTGCTCGGCCTCGCGACGGCTGGCGACTCTCCCAGCGGTCAGGGCAACGTCGACTTGTTTCGCGAGACCAAGCTCCCGATCCTGATCTCGGCGTTCGAGAAGGATCTCCAGGGCGGGGGCTCGCGCGAGGGGACGGGCTACGGCACCTCGCACAAATCACTGTTCGAGCTCTACGACTTCTGGGAGGCGACGACCGGCGAGACCGTGTGGAACCTCACCTCGCACACGCGCGCGTCGCTGCCGAACTTCATCCACGCCACGGTCCCGACGATGGATCGCATCGCGCCCATCGGCGATCACGCGCGCGACAGCACCGCGTCCTTCTTCGACTACCACCGCGAGCAGGTGCTGGTGCTGCAGCACTTGCTGGGCAAGGACGATCCCTTGACCGATGTGGCGCAGACCTTCCTCGAGGGCGTGAGCGTGAAGGAGATGGGTCAGGCCTTCGAGTACGTGTGGGACTTTCTGTACGCCGAGCCCTCGCACGCGAAGGCGCCGCTCTCGAAGCTGCCGAAGACGTTCCACGGAACCGGCACCGGCGTGACGTATTTTCGCAGCGGCTGGACCGCGGACGCGACCTGGGGCGCCCTCATCGCGGGGCCGTACACGGAGAGCCACGCCCACCACGACCAGGGCTCGCTGCTGTTCTACAAGAGCGCGTGGCTGGCCGCCGACGAGCTCCTCGAGACGCACTCGGGCATCGTCCAGGAAGAGGAGCTCCACAACCTGGTGCGCCTCGTGAAGGGCGGGAAGATCCTGCGGATGCAGGCCGAGAAGAGCCCCGGCGTGACGACGGCGCTCCACGACGAGGCGCGGCACCTCTACTGGGCGGGCTCGATGGGCGCGCTGTACGGCGATCCCTCGGTCACGCGCGTCGAGCGCGAGGTGGTGTTCCTGCGCGAGGCGGAGACCTACGTCGTCTTCGATCGCGTCGAGGTCGCGGGCGGCACCTCCGTCTACACGCTCAACGCGCCGAAGAAGCCCGCGCTGGTCGGCGCGCGCTGGACGGTGGATGGCCCCGGAGGCGGGCTCGAGCTCTTGCCGCTCGCGCCGGCGGGGCTCGTCGGAACCGTGGTGGACTGGAAGACCGTCGACGCCGATTTCCTCGGAGGGTTCCGGCTCGATCTGCCTTCGACGGGGAGCGCGCGGTACCTGACGGTGCTCGCGCCGACCGGCAAGGTGACGACCGCGACGCCGTCGACGGCGGGCGGGCTCCAGGTGGTCGACCTGGCGTTCACGGGCGGCGCCACGGCGAAGGTGTCGTTCTCGGTGGACGGGAGCGGCGGGCACCTGGTGCTGTCCGGGGCCCCGGCGGTGGATGTGGAGCTCGCGGCGGGGGTGGTGGTGCCGCCGTTCATGTTGTAAATGTTGGATTGCGACGCGTCACGTGGCGCGAGCCACCGACGGTCCGCGCGCGCCAGGAGGGGCGCCGCCGTGGCCTGGGTGCGCTATCTTGCTCGCCATGAAATCAATCCGCCGCTTGCTGATCGCCTCCGTCGCGCTGCCCCTCGCCTGCGGAGGCTCTGGCTCCGAGGAGGCGGCGCCCGGCGGCTCGGGTGCTGGGCAGACGGGCGCGAGCGGCGCGTCCGGCAAGGCCAGCGCGGGCGCGGCTGGCGCGGCGGGAGCCAAGGCGGGCGCGTCCGGGCACACCGCGGGCAACGCGGGCACGGCGCAGGCTGGGAAGTCGGGCGCAGGACAGGCGGGCGCGGCGGGCAACGGGGCGGGCGGCGGCGGCGGCGCGGGGGCGTCGGGGCTGGGCGGCGCGGGCGGAAAGAGCGGCGGCGGACAGGCCGGGGGCGCGGGTCAGGCGGGCTCCGGCGGACAGTCGGGCGGCTCGGGTGGCAAGGCCGGGGCGGGCGGCACGACGCAACCGAAGCCGCTCAGCCTCGCGGTGACACCTGGCACCGCCACGCTGACCGTCGTCGACGGCGCGCCCGTCACGCAGAGCTACACGGCGCGCGTCGTGTACACTGATGGAACCCTCGGCCCGCCGCTCGGCGACGCGACCTGGAAGCTCTCGCCCGGCTCGTTCGCGTCGATCGGCGCTGGCGGGCTCGTCACGGCGGCCGGAAAGAGCGGCGGCGAGGAGACGGTGATCGCGAGCTGGATGGGGTTCTCCGCCGACGCGAAGCTCGTCGTGAAGGTCGCGACCACGCTCGGGGGCGGCGACGTCGCGCCCGGCTCGAAGCCGCTGCTGGACGCGCCGACCGGCGCTGGCGGCGGGCCGTTCCTGTACCCCTATGACGCGAGCGTGTTCCCGCGCGGCCTCTCGGCGCCCCGCCTGATGTGGACGCACAGCCAGGGCGACGAGATGGAGTTCTCGTTCTCGTCTGCGTACGCGACCATCAAGGCCTACGCGAAGCCCAGCGCGGGCTCCTTCACGCTGCCCGAGGACGTGTGGAGCGGTCTGCTCGAGTCCGGCAAGGGCGGCCCCATCGACGTGCGCGTCACGCGGCTCGCGCAGGGCGCGTCGAGCGCCACCGAGATCGTGAAGCAGACGTGGCACGGAGCCAGCGGCGCGCTGCGGGGCACGGTCTATTACTGGGCGGTCAACACCGGCCGCGTGATGCGAATCAAGCCGGGACAGCAGGCCGAAGACTTCTTGCAGCCTCAGGGCATGCAGTGCCCTTCGTGCCACACTGTCAGCGCGAACGGCAAGTCGCTGATCATGAACGTGGGGACCTGGCCCCAAGAGAGCTCGTACAACTTCGATCTGCTGGGGCAGAAGACGACCTACTCGGGCCTCTCGTCGGGAGGCGGCGGCGCCTCTCGCTGGGCGCAGGCGGCCGTCAGCGCCGACGGCGCGGTCATCGTGCAGAATTTCTCGCAGGTGCGCGGCAACGTCGGCGTCGACACCGGCGCGTTCGACGCCGTCACCGCGCAGCTCATCCCCAACAGCGGCCTCGAGGGCAAACAGCTCCACAACCCGGCGTTCTCGCCCGACAACGAGCTGATCGCCTACACGCTGGGCGGGCCTGGTCCTCTCGCGGTGATGGATTGGGATCCCGTCGCGAGGAAGGCCAGCAACGAGCGGGTCCTGGTGCAGCCGGGGGGTGATCCCAAGCTGCAGTGGATCTCGTTCCCCTCGGTCACGCCCGATCACAAGTGGGTCGTGTACCAGCGCGGCAGCGCGCTCGGCTCGATCGGCTCCACGGCCAACCTCTACATGGCCAGCGTCGACAGCCCAGGCGTCGAGATCGCGCTCGGAAACCTGAACGGCGCGACCTATCCGTTCGCCGCCGGCGCGAGGGATCGCGACCTGAATTTCGAGCCGACGATCGCGCCTCAGGCGGCCGGCGGCTACTACTGGATCGTCTTCCACTCGCGGCGCACCTACGGGAACGCGCTGACGGGTCAGGCGTCGTGCGGCGAGGGGTGCGGGACCAAGCAGCTGTGGCTTGCGCCGATCGACCAGAGCCCCGTCGCCGGCAAGGATCCCAGCCACCCCGCGGTCTGGGTGCCCGGGCAGGAGCTGTCGACGCTCAACATGCGCGGCTACTGGGCCCTCGACGCCTGCAAGGACGACGGCGCGGGCTGCAGCGCGGCCTCTGAGTGTTGCACGGGCCTCACTTGCCTGCCGAGCACGATGAAGTGTGGGACACCGCCCAATCAGACCTGCAAGCCCACGGGCGCGAAGTGTGGGAGCGCCGCCGAGTGCTGCGGCTTCGCCGAGGGCTACCAGTGCGTGAACGGATTCTGTACTGAACCCAAGCCCTGAGGTTCATTCTGTGGACCCGCGGGCCGGGGCGCGGTCTCGGCGCACAGGACGCCGACCGAGGTGTCGCAAGGAAAGTGACGCGGACACGCGGCGTCGACGCACAGCGCGACGCGCTCTCACGCCCGACCCGCGCGCCGCTCGAGAAGCCGCCGCTTCGAGCCTCTGACGGTCGGTCGTCAGCGACCGCGAGGGCCGGGGCGTCCGCCGCCTCGTCCGCCGCCGTGACCCGACGGGCCGCGCCCGCCGCCGTGCTGCGGGCGGCTGTCGTGGCGACGCGGCGGCAGCGGCGGGCGCTCGGGCATCGGCTCTCGCTTCGGGAGATCGGCGGGCACCGCGACCCGCGGGATCTCCTTCCGGGTCAGGCGCTCGATGTCACGCAAGAACACGCGCTCCTCGGCGTCGCACAGCGAGATCGCGACGCCGTCGGCCTCGGCGCGCGCGGTGCGGCCGATGCGGTGCACATAGGTCTCGGGCACGTTGGGCAGCTCGAAGTTGACGACGTGCGAGACGCCGACGACGTCGATCCCGCGCGCGGCGATGTCGGTCGCGACCAGCACGCGCGTCGTGCCCGCCTTGAACCCGGAGAGCGCCCGCTCGCGCGCCCCCTGCGACTTGTTGCCGTGGATCGCGGCGGCGCCGATCCCGGCCTTCTCGAGCACCTCGGCGACGCGGTTGGCGCCGTGCTTGGTCCGCGTGAACACGAGCGCGCGCACGACGTCGGGCGCCGAGAGGACGCGCTCGAGCAGCGCGCGCTTCTGGCCCTTGTCGCAGAGGTACACCGACTGCGCGATCCGCTCGGCCGTCGACGAGACCGGGGTCACCTCGACGCGCACCGGCGACACCAGCATCGACGTCGCCAGCTCCTGGATCTCGCGCGGCATCGTCGCGGAGAACAGCAGCGTCTGGCGCCGCCTCGGCAGCGCCGCGACGACGCGCTTCACGTCGCGCAGAAAGCCCATGTCGAGCATGCGATCGGCCTCGTCGAGCACGAGCACGCCGACGCCGTCGAGGCGCAGCAGGCGCTGGTCGAGCAGATCGAGCAGGCGCCCGGGCGTCGCCACGAGGGCGTCGACGCCCCGGCGCAGCGCCTTGACCTGCGCGTCCTGCCCGACGCCGCCGAAGATGACAGTGTTGGTGACGCCAGTGTGGCGCCCGTACGCGGTGAACGAGTCGCCGATCTGCGCCGCGAGCTCGCGCGTCGGCGACAGCACGAGGCAGCGCACCGGCGCGCCAGCGGGGCGCGCCTCGGCGGCGAGCCGCTGCAGGATGGGCAGCGCGAACGCGGCCGTCTTGCCGGTGCCGGTCTGCGCGACGCCGATCAGGTCGCGGCCGTCGAGCAGCGCCGGGATGGCGCGCGCCTGGATGGGCGTGGGGGCCGTGTAGCCCTCCTCGACGAGCGCGCGGACGAGGGAAGGCGCGAGGCCCAGGTGAGAGAAGGAGGGGCGCTCGACGGGGGCGTCGCCGCGCTTCGCGGGCGACTGGGTTTCAGTTTGCAAAATGATTCTTTCGAGCGGGAGGTCGGCGTCGCTCGGCGGGGACTCACGTCACCGGATCGCGGCCTCGCGCAGGCCCAAGAGGGCGAGGGAGCGCTGGACAGCGCCAGCAGGGAACGGGTCGAGCGCGGGCCGAGCGGCATCGCGTCGGGGTTGCCCCGTTCGATCGGCGATCCTCTGGCACGGATCGGTTGCCGGGTCAAGCCTGGCTCGACGCGCAAAAGCGGCGCTTGCCCGACCCGAGCGGCGCTGCGATCCGTGGAGGATGCTCGAGAGACTGGTTGCTGGGTTGGGTATATTCGGATTGGTGTCGCTCGTCGCATGCGGTCCCGACGGAGGGGGTTCGGGGGGCACGAGCGCGGGCGGCGCGGCGGGACAGACGGGCGCCGCGGGCGCCGCGCCCGGCGGCGGGGGGAGCCCCGGCGGGAACCCTGGCGCCGCGAGCTGTGCGCAGCAGATCACCCCGAACCCGACGGGCGGCTGCGCGCCGCGCGTCGTGACGCCCGCGGTCTGCGCAGAGGTCGACCTGACGAACGGCCAGTCTTACGAGGTCGCCTGGACGACCGACGGCACGGGCTGCGAGACACCCTGGACGGCGTGCGTCGCGGGCAACCCCGTGTCCGACCCCAACTCGGTCTGCGTGAAGCTCTCGGAGAACGTGAACGCCGGGATCAGCCGCACGGGAGGGATCGCCAACATCGCCGCGAGCGATCTCGAGGGGCTCACGAGCGACAACGGCGTCTACCACCTGCTCATCGCGAGCTTCTACGGCTCTCACCTCGGGAGCGTCGCGTTCCGTGTGAAGAAGTGATCGGCCGTTGACTGGGCGACAACACGCGTCCAGGCGGCCCCCGCGCCCCACGTGAGGGCACGACGGCCCGAGCTCCACAGGACTCGCCCGTTCACGAGGCGAGCACCAGCCAGGGACGGGCAGCGGGCTGCCTCGGCTCGGCTCAGATCTTCGAGATCAACAGGCGGTCGAGGATGACCTTCGACGCCGAGCCGATCTCGCGGAACACGACGCCCATCCCGCCCTCCTCGAGGCGCACCACCTCGCCCACGCCCTCGATCGTCTCGATGTCATCCATGATGACCGTGAACATCAGGTTCACCTTGGTGCCGACGGGTGGCGGAGACTTGGAGCGGATGAAGACGCCCGTGCGCGAGATGTTGGTGACGTACTCGTCGAGGAACGCGTCGAACGAGGCGAACTCCTTGTTGATCGTGACGCGCTCGTCCTTGCGATCGGTCATCGCTCACTTCCCCTGGAGATCGAACTTCTCGACGTGGTAGCCCTTCTGCGGGACGAGATCGATGCGGCGCTGCATGCGGCGCTCGGCCTCCTTCAGCGACTCGCGCTCCTCGATCTTCAGGTGCGCGCAGACGTCGGGGTGCGCGTTGACGAGGATGGTGTAGCCGGGCAGCGACGCGCGCTCGCGGCGGATCGCGCGCAAGATCTCATAGGACACGGTCTGCTTGCTCATCACGCGGCCCGCGCCTTCGCAATAAGGGCAGGGCTCGTGCGTCGCGCGGCCGAGGCTCTCGCGCGTGCGCTTGCGGGTCATCTCGATGAGCCCGAGCTCGCTGATGCGGTTCAGCGAGGTCTTCGCCTTGTCCTTCTGCAACAGATCTTCGAGGCGACGGCGGACCTGTTCGCGCGAGTTCGCGCGCTTTATGTTGATGAGATCGAGCACGATGAGCCCGCCGAGGTTGCGGAAGCGCAGCTGGTACGCGATCTCTTCGACGGCCTCGAGGTTGGTCTTCAGGATCGTCTCCTCGTGATCCTTCGAGCCCTTGCCGACGAAGCGCCCGGTGTTGACGTCGATGGCCGTCAGCGCCTCGGCCTCGTCGATGATCAGGTAGCCGCCCGACTTGAGCGGCACCTTGCGCGCGAGCGCCCGGGTGATCTCCTCCTCGAGGCCGTAGCCGTCGAAGATGGGCTCGTCGCCCTCGTAGAACTCGACGTCCTTCACCCGCTCGGGCATGAACATCTCGACGAAGCGCACGAGCCGCTCGTACTGGTGGCGATCGTCGATCACGATCTTCTCGACCTCGTCGCCGAACATGTCGCGCGCGACCTTGAGGACGATGTCGAGCTCCTCGTAGAGGTTCGTGGGAGACTTCGCGCCCTCTTTCTTCTTGGCGATCTCGCCCCAGAGCCGCACGAGGTAGCCCACGTCCGCCTTGAGTTGCTTCTTCGTCAGGCCCTCGGCGAGGGTGCGGATGATGATGCCGCCGGTCGGCGGGCGCATCCCCACGATGGCCTCGCGCAGGCGCTGGCGCTCCTTGTCGTTGCCGATTCGCTTCGAGACGCCGACGTAGTCGACCGTCGGCATGTAGACGACGTAGCGGCCGGGCAACGACACATGGCTGGTGACGCGCGCGCCCTTGCTGCCGATCGGCTCCTTCGAGATCTGGACCAGCACCTCCTGGCCCTCGCGGACGACGTCGCGAATCGGCGTGTTCTTGTCGATGCGCGGGACCTGCTTCTTGCGCTCGTCGCGCTTCGGTTGCTGCGCCTCGGCGCGCCGGGGCTCTTCGCCACCACCGCCTCCGCCTCCGCCTCCACCGCCGCGGCGCCGTCGACGACGACGACGCGGAGAGCCCCCGGGTTGCGGGGCGCCGTCGGCCGGTGCCTCCTCTCCTTCGGTGGCGTTCGCCTCTTCTCCGGTGCCGCTCGCGTCCACGTCTCCGTCGTCTTCGGGGGCGTCACCCGCCGCGTCCTCGGCGGGGGCCTCGGCGTCGGCAGTCGACGCGCTCTCGTACTCTTCGTCGGAGACCTCGGTCGAGGGGACCTCGGCCGGGATGGCGCCGGTGTCGACCGCGGCCGGAGGCTCGGGCGCGGTCGCCTCGACGACGGGTTCGGGGGTGGGCTCGGGCTCCGGGGTGGGCTCGGGCTCCGGGGTGGGCGGGGCGTCGACGAGCGCGCGCGGCTCGGCCTCTCGCGCGGCCTTGGGCGGCGGCTGCGAGCGTCGGCCTCGGCCGCGCGGCGCGGCCTCCGCGGGGGCGTCCTCGACGGCGGGCGGTGGCGTGTCGTCGTCGCCGCGATCGTTCTTCTTCTTGCCGGAGAGGTAGGCCTCGAAGTCGTCCGGGCGGATCAGGTCCTCGACGTGGAGGAACGCGGCCTTGTCGAGGCCGACGTCGATGAACGCGGCCTGCATGCCCGGCAACACGCGGGTCACGCGCCCGAGCACGACGTTGCCGAGGCACCGCTCGCGGCTCTGTCGCTCCATGTGGAGCTCGGCGATGATGCCGTCCTCGATCAGCGCGACGCGCGTCTCGCCTATTTCGCAGTTGATGACGATGAGATTCTTGGCCATGGGCGCGGCGGCCCCTCCCGCAGAGTCTGGGTCCGTGTGGCTGCGACCAGGGCTGGGCGCCACGACAGGAACGGATGTTTAGGTGAGCGATGTAACGGTGCGGACGGGCGCAAGCAAGCAGAAGGGGCCAGAGGCGCTGATTTTCACGAAAATTCCAGGTTTCGTGACATCCTCCCGCGCCCATGCCGAACTGGGTCAGCGAGCTCGCGTCGATCTGTGCGCTCCTCATCGTGGTGGCGATCGTCGTCGGCAGGCTGCCCAAGGTCGAGCTCGGGCACTCGGCCGAGTTCAGGCGGCGACGGGCGATGAACTGGGTGCCGGTCGGCCTCACGTACGCGTTCTTGTACATGGCCCGCTACAACCTCAACGCGGCCGTGGGCGACGGACCCGAGCACCTGTTCGACAAGCAGCAGTACGGGACGATCTCGGCGTTTGGTACGCTCACCTACGGGCTGTCGTTCGTGATCAACGGGCCGCTCACCGACAAGCTCGGCGGCAAGCGCACGATCGTCCTCTCGGCGGTAGGGTCGGCGCTCGCCAACCTCGCGACGGCGGGGCTGGTGTGGGCCGCGATGGCGGGCGGGCTCGTGCCCCCGGAGAAGCGCGCGGCGCTCGTCGCTCCGCTGTCGGCTCTCTACGCGGCCAACATGTACTTTCAGAGCTTTGGCGCCGTCTCGATCGTCAAGGTCAACTCGGCGTGGTTCCACCGGCGAGAGCGCGGCACGTTCGGCGGCATCTTCGGCATCCTGATCTCGCTCGGCCTCTACTTCGCGTACGACTGGGGCGGCATCATCAAGAAGAACGCGCCGCTGCCGTACCTCTTCATCGTGCCCGCGGTCATCCTGCTCGTGTTCGCGGCGCTCGATGTGTGGCTCGTGGCGGACACCCCTGGGCAGGCGGGGCAGCGAGACTTCGACCTCGACGACGCGACGCAGACCAGCGGCGAGAGGCTGCCGATGTCCCAAGTCGCGCTGATGATGCTGAAGAACCCGGCGATAGTGACCATCGCGCTCATCGAGTTCTGCAGCGGCGCGCTGCGCACGGGGATCCTGCAGTGGTACAAGCCGTTCACCAGCGATCTCGGTCACAAGGGCGATTTCGTCGCGGCGCACTGGGGCGCGCTCAACTGCGCGGCCGGCATCCTCGGCGGCATCGTCGCGGGCGTGGTCAGCGATCGCTTCTTCCAGTCGCGGCGCGGCCCGATGGCAGGCGTGCTGTACGGGGTGATGATCGTGGGCTGCGTCGCGATGTACCTCGCGCTGCCGACGCCGTGGGTCGGGTGGGTCGTCGTCCTGATGTCGCTCGCGGTGATCGGCGTGCACGGGATGCTGTCGGGCACCGCGAGCATGGACTTCGGAGGCAAGGAGAACGTCGGGCTCGTCGTCGGCGTGATCGACGGCTTCGTGTACCTCGGGATCACCCTCGGGTTCGTGATGGGGCGCCTCTTGCCGAAGGCGCCCGAGTCGCGCGATCCCGCGGCGTGGTGGACGTGGCCGGTGGGCATGATCCCGCTCGCGGTCATCGGCTTCTTCCTGTCGCTGCGGGTGTGGAACGCGACGCCGAAGCCCGGCGGCGGGCACTGACGCTCAGCGCGCGGCGCCGCCCGCCTTCAGCGCCTGGATCTCGTCGCCCGAGAAGCCCGCCTCGCGCAGGACCTCGTCGGTGTGCTCGCCCGAGCGCGGCGCGCGCCGAAAGGACCGCCCCTTCGGCGTGACGGGCGTCGCGTATTGACCGACCGCCGTCCCGCCCGCGTCGACGTCGAAGAACAGGCCGCGCGCGGCGAGGTGAGGATCGGCGCGCAGCTCGTCGGGCCGCAGCACCGGCTCGACGCAGCAGTCCTTCTCGGCGTTGAATGCCTCCCACTCGGCGCGCGTCTTGCCCGCGAAGATCGCCGTGAGCTTCGCGCGGAGCTCGGCCTGGTGCGGGCCCACCAAGAACGCGCCCATCTCGAACTCGAGCCCGTTGGCCGCGCAGAACGTCTGCCAGAACTTGGGCTCGAGCGCGCCGAGCGTCACCGCCTCGCCGTCCCTGGTCGCGTAGGTCGAGTAGATCGCGAGGCCGCCCGTCAGCGCCTCGTCGCCGCGCGCGGGGTCGACGCCCGCGAACAGCGAGCCGAACGCCGCGCTCGCGAAGCCGAGCACGCCGTCGACCATCGCGACGTCGAGCACCGCGCCCGCGCCGGTGCGATCGCGCTCGCGCAGCGCCGCCAGGATCGAGACCACCGCCCACATGCCGCCCGACACGTCGGCGAGCTGAAAGCCGGGCACCGCGGGCGGCGCGCCCTTCGGCCCCATGAACCCGAGCAGCCCCGAGCGCGCGAGGTAGTTGAGATCGTGGCCGGCCCGGTGCGCGAGCGGCCCGGTCTGGCCGTAGCCGGTGAGCGCGCAGATGATCAGCTTCGGGAACTTTTCGCGGAGGCTCGCGTGGGACAAACCGAGCCGGTCGAGCACGCCGGGCCGGAACTGCTCGAACAGCACGTCGTAGCCCGCGAGCAGGCGCAGCAGCGCGTCGCGCCCCGCGGGCTTCTTCAGGTCGAGGACGACGCTGCGCTTGCCCCGGTTGAGCGCGTGGAACGAGCCGGCCTCGCCGGCCACCTGCGGCGGCGTGTGGCGCATGTAGTCGCCGCCGCCGGTGTCCTCGATCTTGTCGACGGTCGCGCCGAGGTCCGCGAGCACGAGCGTC
This sequence comes from Myxococcota bacterium, assembly GCA_963169165.1. Lineage (GTDB taxonomy): Bacteria > Myxococcota_A > Polyangia > Polyangiales > Polyangiaceae > JADLFU01. The sequence goes on from CAUJFL010000091.1 coordinate 13,854, forward strand.
GCGAAGGGGCCGGGGATGAGGCGGGAGAGATCGAGGACGCGGAGGCCGGAGAGCGGGGACATGCGGGCGCGGAGCCTACGCGGGCCGGACACAAACGCGAAGAGCCTCGGTCCGACGGCGACCGAGGCTCGGTGAGGCGAGGCGAGGCTCGGCTCAGTCCTTCAGCGCGAACAGCTTCTGCAGCTTCATCGCGAGCATCGGGTTGCCCGCGACCTTGAGCTTGCCGCTCATGTAGAGCTGCATGCCGTTGGCCTGGGGGTTCTCGAAGAGCTTCTGAAAATCTTCGTCGGCGATCGTGAGGGTGCAGTCGGCCGTCTCGTTGCCGGGCTTGCAGCTCGGGCCGCTCTCCGACACGTCGATGAACCACTCGCCGACGCCGGTGATGTTCATCTGGTACTTCGCGCCGATCGACTTCGCGTCGTCCGGCTTGCCCGCGATCGCGGCGGGGATTTCCTCGTCAAAGAGCTTCTTCGTGTCGACGGCCATCGTTCGTTCCTCCGAGAAGAGACCTCGTGTCTCGGCGCGCACGAGAACCCTGCCTCGCGCGGCGCGTCAAGGACCGTTTGGATGGAAGCGCTCGCCGGGCGGCGCGCTTTGACGCGAACGCGAGGACGCGCGAAGTCGCCGCCCCGACGATGCCCCTCGACCGACGAGCCCTGCTGCGCGCGGTCGCGCTGTCGCTCTCGATCACGGCGGGCGCGGCGCGGGCGCAGGACCTCCCGGCGCCCGCCCCTCACGTCGACGGCGGGCTCACGGGGCTCGCGATCTCGCGCATCGAGATCGTCTCGAGCGATCCGTCCTGGGCGATCCCGAGCTTCGTCGTCGGGCTCGTGCCGGACGATCCGTTCGATCCGGCCCGAGCCCGGCGCGCGGCGCGCGAGCTCGTCGACACGGGCGCGGTCGCGGACGTCGTGATCGACGCCGAGCGCGAGGCGGGCGGCGTGCGGCTCCGCTTCGTGGTCGAGCCGCGGCGCGTGCTCGCCGAGGTGCGCCTGCGTGGTGACCTCGACGTCGCCGAGGAGGTCCTCCGCGAGCTCGGCGTCGAGCGCGGCCGCGCCGTCACACCTGCGAAGCTGAGGGAGCTTCGCGCGGAGCTGCTGCGGCGCGCGGCGAAGCGAGGGTTCCCGAGCGCGACGGCCCGTGTCGAGCACCGCGCGACCGACGAGCTGAAGAAGATCGTGCTGGTCGTCGACGCGCGCGCCGGCGCGCCGCGGCTGCTGTCGGGGGTTCGCCTCGAGGTCGCGGCGCACACGCTCGCGCCGGAGCTGCGCACGCTGCTCGAGACGATAGGCGTCTCACGCGGAGATCGCGCCGACGACGAGGCGCTCGCCGTGAAGATGACCGCGCTCGCCGAGAAGGTGCGCCGCGGCGGGTTCTTTCGCGCGCAGGCCGCGCACCTGATCTACGAGGTCGGGGGGCGCACCTACGCGCGCGTCACCGTCACGCCCGGGCCGCGCGTTCGCCTCAAGTTCGAGGGCAATGACAGCGTCGACGCGGTCGACCTCGAGGACGCGCTCGAGCTCGACAAGGAGGCCGAGCGCACGCCGTCGCGCGTCGCCTCCAAGATCACGGCCGAGTACCGCCGGATGGGCTTCCTCGACGTCGAGGTCACCGTCGAGCTGCGCGGCGCGCCCGGCGACGCGATCAACGATCTCGTGGTGAAGATCCGCGAGCACCCGCGCGTGCGCGTCGTCGCGCGTCGCTACCCCTGCCTCACGGGCCCGCGTCGCGCGCGCGAGCTCGGCAGCGAGATCGACAGCTTCCTCGAGGAGGAGCTCCCCGGCGCGACGCTGTTCGGGCCGGTCGACGACGGCGTCATCGATCGCACGTTCGGGCCGCTGGGCAACGCCGGGACGCGCACGCCGCCGCTCGCGCTGACGCCCGCGTCGGTGTTCGCGCGCGAGACCTACGATCGCGCCATCGCGCACCTCCAGGACCTGTACCGCGCCGACGGCTACCTGATGGCGACGGTCGGTCCGCTCTCGGTGGTGCGCCGCACCTGCGATCCGAGATCGAGGCCCGGCACCTGCACCCCGCTGCCGATCGTCGAGCCCGAGCCCCGGTGCGCGGTCGACCAGGACGGCGTGCCGGCGCGCGAGCCGCCGCTGCCGCGCGAGCTCGAGTGCAAGCCCGATCCCCGGCGCGGCGTGAGCTGCGAGGCGCGCGTCACGCTGTACATCCCCGTTCAGCCCGGGCCGCGGGCGACGCTCTACGACGCCGTGTTCGACGGCGCCGTGTCGGTGCCCGAGCCGCGGCTGCTCGAGGAGAGCGAGCTCACCCTCGGGAGCCCCGCGTCGAACACCAGGATCGAGGAGGGGCGACGCAAGATCCTCGACCTCTACCGGGACCAGGGCTTCGCGTTCGCCGAGGTCGTCGCGCACGTCGAGCTGTCTCCCGACAAGCAGCGCGCGCGCGTGAGGTTCGCGATCGTCGAGCGGCAGCGGGTGACGATCAGCCGCGTGGTCATCCGCGGCAACGACAGGACCAGCGAGCGGGTCGTCCGCGAACGCCTCAGGTTCAAGGGAGGCGAGCTGTACCGCCAGAGCGACGTCCGGCGCAGCGAGGAGCTGCTCGCGACGCTCGGCACCTTCTCGAGCGTGACGATCGGCTTCGAGGACCCAGGCCTCGTCGCCTCTCACAAGGCCGTGGTCGTCACGGTGGTCGAGCGCGATCCACAGTACCTCGAGCTGCGCCCCGGCGTGTCGACCGGCGAGGGCGTGAGAGGTCTGTTTGAGTACGGTCACCGCAACATCGCGGGGCAGGCGATCTCGTTCACGTCGCGCGTGCAGCTCAACTACCTGCCTGACTTCTTGATCCCCGACGACCGCGTCCGTCGAAACTTTCAGGCGCTCCCGCTCGGGCAGCGGCTCGAGCGGCGCAACTCCGTGGGGTTCGTGATCCCCAACGTGTTTCACCCGACAGTGCGCCTCGGCCTCGACGTGATCGACGTCCGGAGCAACTCGCGCGACTTTGGCCTCACCAAGGAGGCCGCGCTGCCGGCGCTGTCGTGGAACCCGGTGCGACAGTTCACTGGCACGCTCGGCGGCTCGCTCGAGCTGAACAACGTCGGGATCTTCTCTGGCAAGACGATCGAGGCGTACCTGCAGCAGTCGGGGATAAGCAACGATCTGTCGCGGCTCCTGCGCGTGCCCGACGGCGCGACGGCGGCGGTGTCGCAGCGGGTGACGGCGGTGTGGGACAGACGTGACAACCCGCTCGGGGCGACGCGCGGCACGCTGGTGGCGGGCAGCGTCGAGCACGTCCACGCCTACCCGCTCGAGGACAATCCCAACACCATCTCCAGCGACTTCTTGCGCCTGTCGGGCCGCGTCGGGGCGTACGCGAGGCTCTCACGACGGGGCCTCGCGCTGGCGGTGCTGGCGGCGGGCGGCTACAACCAGCAGCTGCTCCGCGGATCGAAGACCTACCCCGATCGCCTGTTCTTCCAGGGCGGCGTCGACAGCGTGCGCGGCTACTATCGCGACTCGCTGGTGCCGCAGGACGTCGCCGACCGCCTCGAGGCCGACGCGTCCAAGCCCGACAGTGATCCGACCAAGCTGTCGATCGGCCAGATCGCGATCCGCGGCGGCGACGTGTACCTGAACCCGCGCGCCGAGCTGCGCATCCCGCTGCGCGGCGCCGTCGAGACGACAGTGTTCCTCGACGGCGGCAACGTGTGGGTCGATCCGGCGCGCATGGAGCCCTATCGACTGCGGTACGCGGGCGGGACGGGCCTGCGCTTCGCGACCCCGATCGGCCCCATCGCGTTCGACTACGGCGTGAAGCTGAACCGCCGCGCGTGGGAAGACTTCGGCGCGTTTCACTTCAGCGTCGGGCTGTTCTGACGGCGCGCCTCGTAAGCCGGTCTGGATCACGCAGAAGCCATTGCCGAACGGATCGGCGCAGAACGCGACAGGCGAAGGGCCGAGGTCGCGGAGCTCTCGCTCGACCACGCCGCCCTCGG
>CAUJFL010000092.1 GCA_963169165.1 Myxococcota bacterium
GGGCGTCGTCGGGGGGGGCCGCGCCCCGGGTGGGGTCCCCGCGGGCGCGCCGGGCGCCCGCGGCGCGCCCGGCGCCCGGGGCGCGCCCGGCGCCCGCGGCGCGCGCGCCGGTCGCGGCGGCGTGCCCCGAGGGCATGCAGCGCGTGGACGGCGGGGTGTTCTGGATGGGCTCGACCGCGGTCAACGACGAGGAGTCGCCGCGCCACCGCGTCGCCTTGCCCGCGTTCTGCATGGACACCTACGAGATCTCGGTCGCTCGCTACCGCGCGTGCGTCGACGCGGGCGCCTGCACGCCGGCGCACCCGGACAAGGAGTGGTGCAACGCCTCGGCGAAGGACAAAGCAGACCACCCGATCAATTGCATCGACTGGCACCAGGCCGCGGCCTTCTGCGAGCACGACCAGCGGCGCTTGCCGACCGAGCGAGAGTGGGAGTACGCGGCGCGCGGCGGCAAGGAAGAGCGCCCGTTTCCGTGGGGCTCCGACCCGCCCGACGGACGGAGCTGCTACTCGCACGCCGGCACTTGCAAGCTCGGCGCGTACCCCGCGACGGCGTTTGGTTTGTATGATCTGGGCGGCAACGTGTGGGAGTGGACCGACAGCTGGTTCGGAAAGTACCCCGAGCCGAGCGAACAGGGGACGCTGAAGGTCTATCGCGGCGGGAGCTTCAGCCGGCGGTTTCCCAAGTGGATGCGCAACGGGCTCCGCAACCGCTACCGCCCCGACGAGTGGGGGGCGCACCTCGGCGCACGCTGCGCGCGCGACCTGGATCCGCGCGCCTGCCCCGACGGCAGCGAGCCGCGGGCCGACGGCAAGGGGTGCCGCGTGACGGGCGAGCCCGAGCCGAGGCCCCGCCCAGCCTCTCCCGTCGACCCGACGGCGCCGGCGGCGCACCAGCCGACCCCCTCGCCGACCGAGGCCCCACCGAGGCCCGAGGCGCAGCCGGTCACCACCGTCCGCGATCCACAGTTCGACGAAGACTGTCGGCGCTACAAACCAGGCCGCCCCGTGGCCTACCGGGTGCAGGGCGGAGGGTTCGGTGACCGTCAGAAGGCCAAGGGCGCCTGCCAGAACCGCGACGTCGGCGTCGGGTTCAACAGCGTTTGCTGTGCACAGTGATCATGGCCTGTTGATCTCGTGGACCCGCGTCATCGCCATCATGTCCTTCATGCTGCGGCCCATCGCTTCGGTCGAGCCGTCGAGGAAGATCACGTTGCCGCGGCCGGTCTCGCCGAAGTGCTTCACGGCCTCGGTCCACATCGTGAACAGCAAGAAGCTGGCGTCGAGGTTGGCGACCTGGATCTCCTTCGCCGCCTGTGACAGGCCGCGGGCGACCTCCTCGCGGAGCAGCGCGATGCCCTGGCCGCGCAGCTGAGACGCCGAGCGCTCGGCCTCCGCGGCGATGCGGATGGCGGCGGCGTCGGCCTCGGCCTGCTTCGTCTTGGTGATGAACAGCGCCTGACCCTGGTTCTCCGCGGCCGCGCGCAGGTTGGTCGAGGCGACGACCTCGGCCATCGACCGCATGACCACCTCGTCGAAGCGGATGTCGTTCATCTGCAGATCGATCAGGTGGTAACCCCAGGCCTCGAGGCTCGCGTCGAGCTGGCTCTTGACCTCCTCGATGATCTCGCGGCGCAGCGACAGGATCTCTGCCTGGCGCTTCTTCGCTACGAACGAGCGGACGGAGCCCTCGACGGTGCGCACCAGCGCCTGCATGAAGCTCTGGTAGTCGATGAACTTGAACGCGACGTTCTTGATAGTGTTCTCCTCCTGGTCGACGACCGCGTAGAGCAGCATCGCCTGAAAGCCGACGTTGGCCTGGTCGGCCGTGATGGCCTGAAAGGAGAGATCGGCCGAGCGGTTCTGGATGCTGATGCGCTGCGCGACCGTCTCGACGAACGGGATCTTGAACCCAAGACCCGGGCGCAAGATGCGAGAGTACTTGCCGAACATCGTCAGCACGGCGACGTTGCCCTGCTGCACGGTGACGACCGACGCCATCACGACGACGACGCCCGCGACGAGGGAGATGAGGAGGAAGACGGAGGAGACCGCGGCCATGGCTCCCATGGTCGGGCGCGCCGCCGCGCGCGGGCAAATTCGCGGCGCTCACGGCGGCTGTCGTCGCCCCGAGCACGTCTCCCGGATGACGAGCGACCTCAGCGACCTCAGGGCTGCCAGGCGTCCGGGGCCGCGCGCTGACACGCGTCGCGGGCGAGACAGGCGGCCTCGATCTCGAGCAAGCGACCGAACGGGGCCAGCGCCACCTCGAACCGCCGCGCGTTGTAGAGCTGCGGCACGAGGAAGAGGTCGGCCATCGAGACGTCATCGCCCAGACAGTAGGCCCCGCCGGTCGGGCCGAGCGCCCGCGAGAACGCGGCGAGGCCTCGCTCGATCATCGCCCGCGCCCACTCTGCTTGCGCCGACCGATCGGGAGAGATACGCGTTAGAATCGATAGATTTTGCAGCGGCTGCGTCCCGGCGTTCACGATCTCGACGAGCTGCCGCATCCTGGCGCGCGCCAGCAGATCTGCCGGGCGCAGCGGCGGCGTGGGCACGAGCTCCTCCAGCAGCTCGATGATCGCGACCGACTCGGTGAACGTGCGGCCGTCGATCGAGAGCGCGGGCACGAACGCGGTCGGGCTGACCGCCCCGTAGTCGTCAGAGCGTTGCTCACTCGCGAGCAGGTTCACGGCGACCGCGCGGTACGCGAGGCCCTTCTCCTCGAGCGCCCAGCGGACGCGCCAGGAGGACGAGGAGCGGTAGTAGTGGTGGAGGAGGAGGTCCATCGGCGCGGGTGTACGGCGGCGGGAGGCGGGGGAAAAGGGGCGGAGGCGGCGAGCTGCCGCGGGGGCTCGTTCGGCCGGACGCCGCCGACCGTGACGACGCACGGATCGCGTACGCCGAGGTGTACGCGATCCGTCCACGCCCCCCCCGCGCGGCGCGCGAGCTCGCTTCTCTCTGGCGCGGCACGAAGCTTGAAAGGGTGGGCGCCATGAAAGTCAATCGAACGTGGGCGGCGCTCGCGGGCGCCGTCGTGGCGGTGGCGGTCTCGGCGGGCTGTCGCAACAGTGACAACACGCAAGCACAGACCCCGGCGAACACACAACCGACCCCGACCTATTACCCGACGACGCCGACTCCGACTGCCACGGTCACGCCGACCTCGACCGCGGCGAGCCCCGCGGCGACGACGCCTGACATCTTCAGCCAGATGGCCGGGATGGTGGGTCAGATGGGCGCGGCCATGGGGGGAACGGCGGGAACGGCTCCGGCCGCGACCACGGCGGCGCCGACCGGCACGGCCGCGTCCACCGCCGCGGGCATGCCGACGATGCCGACGGCGTTGACGTCCGCGCTCGCGCCGTTCCTCACGCCGCCGAAGTGAAGGCGCTCCAGCTCGCCGCCACTCTTCACCCATCGTTCCCCCGTGGGCCGCGCTCTCAGCGCGGTCCGAGGGCCTACGGTCCCGCCGACGACGAGGCCGGCGCGGCGCTCGAGGGCGCGCCGCGCGCCGCCTCTCGCAGCGCCTCGGCCTCCACGCTGTACGCCGCGGCATCTCGGCCGGTCGCGAGGGCGGCGGCCCGGTCCATCGCGGTCCGGGCGTCGCCGAGCCTCCCCATCCGCCGCAGCACGCGCGATCTCCGCGCCGACAGCGACGCCGCCCCAGCGCGGTTGCCAAGTGATTCTTCGACCTGTGAGAGCCTCCCGAGATCGTCGGCGACCGCGCCCGGGTCCTCGCGGCGCTTGTCGAGGTCGAGCGCCTCGGCGTAGCGCCCCCGCGCGCCCTCGCGATCTCCGCGCGCCTCCCTCGCCACGCCCTCGGCGACCAGCGCCGACGCGAGCGCCGCGTCGTCTCCGAGCCTGCGCGCGAGCGCGGACGCGTCGCGCGCGAGGCGCTCGGCCTCCTCGGCGGAGGTCGACAGCGCGAGCGTCGCGAGCCCGACCCGCGCCGTCAGCCCCACCCTCGCGTCGCCGAGGGACTCGGACACCGACAGCGCCCGCGTGAGCTCGGCCCGCGCCTCGTCGCGCCTGCCGAGCGCCATCAGCGCGCCGCCGAGGTTGGTGCGCGCGCGGGCCTCGCCCGCGGTGCCCGCCCCCGCCGCGAGGTGCGCGCGCAGCGCCGCCGTGTGCATGACCAGCGCGCCGTCGCGGTCGCCGCGCTGCGCCGCGAGCGCGCCGAGGTTGCTGTACGCCTCGGCCTGGCCGGGCAGATCGTCGACCAGCTCGGCCTCGCGCAGGGCGTCGCGGAGCATGCCCTCGGCGCCCGCGAGATCGCCCCGCTCGAGGCGTCGCAGCCCCTCGGCGTTGAACCTCGACGCCGCGGTCGGGGCCGGTCTCGGCGCGGGCGGCGAGCCGCACCCGGTCACCGCGAGCGCGGCGGTCATGATCAGCGCGGCGCGCGCGATCACGGCGCGCCGCTCGACGACGGCATCGGGGGCCGCACGACGGTCTCGGTGCGCGGACGAACGCGCTCGGGGAGCGTCCCGCGCAGCAAGAAATTGCGCTGCGCGGCCTCGACGAGCCGCGTCGCCTCTTCGACGGAGACGTCGACCTTTCGCGCCAGCTCGGGCGCGGTGCGCGTCGCCTGCCGCAGCTCGATCACCAGCTGCTCCGCGAGCGCCATCGTGCGCTCCGTCGTCGCGAGCAGCCTCGGCACGTCGTCGAGCGCGTGATCCGCCCGCGCGAACACCTTGGCCCCTTGCTGAGTCGCCTCGCGCGCGTCCTTCGTGAACGCGCTCATCTCCTTGGTGAGCCGCTCCGTCTCGGAGAACGCCCGGCGCGCCTCGGTGGACGCCGCGCGCGCCTCCTTGAGCATCCCCTCGAGATCGTCGGCCAGCTGGGACTCGGTCATCATCCGGCCCGCGAGCCCCTGCCCGTGCGCGAGCGCGTCGGTCAGCTTGCGCAGGTTGACGAAGGTCGAGCCCATCTCGGCGATGGCGGCGTTCATCTGACCGCGCATCTCGGAGACGTCGCGCGACATCCTCGCGAACGTCGTCACCATCGACTCTCGAGCCTCGGCGCGGACGACGGCGCCCGCGCGGAGCGGCTGGTCGCCCTCGGAGCGCAAGAGGACGCTCGAGGTGCCGAACGGCGGCATGCCCGAGCCGAGCGGGGGCTCGACGACCACGGCGACCGTCTGGTCCTTCAAGAACCGCGCGGCGCTCGCGCGGAGGCGCATCGTGATGCGCACGGGCTTGCCGGGGAACGCTGGATCGTCGCGCAGCTCGACGCGCGTCACCGAGCCGACCTCGACGTCGCGCACCTTCACCGGGGAGCCGACCGCCGCGCCGTACGCGCTCTCTGTCGCCGCCGAGATCACGAACCCCGCGCGGAACAATTCGGCGATCTCGGAGCGGCGGCCCGCGCCGATCACGGCGAGCACGCCGAGCAGCGAGACCACCAGCAGGAAGAGCCCGGTCGCGCGCTCGACGCGGGTGATCGGCGTCCTCACGCGCCGCCTCCGAGGACGTGCGCGCCGCCGAGCGCTTGCGGCAAGACGCCGACGAAGCTCGGGCGATCGGGCGGGGGCAGGGCGCTCGGACGATCGAACACGTGACCGTTCTCGAAGTACACCATCCGCGTCGCCGTGTACGGCTCGAGCGCGCCGTCGTGATCGGCGTAGACGACGGTCATCCCGCGCTCGCGGCGCCGGCGCTCGATCGCCTTCGCCACGCGGCGCGCCTCGCCGAGGACGAGCCCGAGCTGCGGCTCGTCGCAGAGGAGCAGCGCGGGATCGAGCGCGAGCGCCCGCGCGAACAGCGCGCGCTTGCGCACCGACGCGTTCACGCGGTGGCTCACCCGCGGGAGCTCGTCGACGATGTCGAGCTCCTCGGCGAGCGACGTCACCCGCTGCTCGAGATCGGGCACCCTCCCCGCGTGATAGCTGAGCGGCAGCGCGATGTTCTCGCGCACGGTGCGGTTGGCCCACAGGCCGCCCGCCTCGAAGACGAACCCCACCTGCGTGCGGTGCTCGCGCGTCGCCTGATAGCCGAGCCTCGAGAGGTCTCGGTTGCCGACCTTCACGCGGCCCGACGTCGGCCGGAGCAGCCCCGCGATCAGCCGCAGCGCCGTCGATTTTCCGCCGCCGTTGTGGCCGCACAGCGCCACCGCCTCGCCCCGCAGCACGGAGAGGTTGACGCCGTCGAGCACGGCGCGCCCCGCCTCGTCGCGCACGGTCACGCGGTCGAGCACGACGTCGAGGCTCACGCGGCGCGCTCCGCCAGGGCGACCACCGACAACGTCGCGTTGAGCGTCAGGCACGCGAGGTAGCACGCGACCGTGCCGCGCACGTTGGCGCGCGGGATCTCGGTGAAGCTGCGGCCGACCGCGAGCCCGTGGAAGCAGTTCACCGTCGAGATCACGAGCCCGAACGCGACGCCCTTCGCGGTCGCGAAGGCGATCGTCGAGAGGCTGACGGCGTCGATGATCGCGTCGAAGCGGAGCCCCACGCTGACCAGGTTGAGCGCCTCGCCGAGCGAGAAGCCGCCGAAGAGCGCGACGAACGACAGCGCGATCGTGAGCGACAGCGTCGAGATCGTCACGCCCACGATCCGCGGCAGCACGAGGAAGTAGTCGATGTTGACGCCCGCCGCGTCGAGCGCGTCGATCTCGTCGTTGACGCGCATGTAGCCGAGCTCGGTCGCGATCGCGGTGCCAGAGCGGCCGATCAGCACGAGCGCGATGACGATGGGCAAGATCTCGCGGACGATCGCCTGCGCCACCACGACGGGCACGTGCGGCGCGAGGCCGTTCGGCCGCATCAAGGCGTCCGAGATCGCGATGACCGAGAGGCCGCACAGCACGGCGATGGCGCCGAGGATCGGCAGCGGCTCGACCGCCGTGAAGTAGATCTGCGAGGCCGTCGCGCGCGCCACGAGCCCCGCGCCGCGCCCGCGCTCGAGCACGGCGCCCTTCGCGGCGGCGTACGGCAGCGACGCGATGCCTACGGCGTCGCGCTGCCACGTCCACACCCATCTCCCGACGGCGCCCAGCATCAGCGCGCAGCGTATGCCAAAAGCTGGGCGGCGCGGCTCAGGTCGGTGGCGGAGGGGGCGGCGTCACGACGAGCGGCTGGGTCTTGAACTTGAGCTCGCGATCGGCCGCGCCGATTCGGGCGGCGAACAGCCCGACGAACGAGCCGAACAGCGCGTCGCCCGCGCCGATCGTCGTCGCGCCGGTCGGGCGGCTGACCCACTTCTTGATGCGCTCGATGATCTCTTGCGAGACGGGGTTCACCTCGACCAGCCCAGACAGCACGTAGCGCCCTCCGAGCTTCAGCTTCGACCGGTCGATGACCGCGAGCTTCTGCGCCTCGGCGCAGCGGCGCAGGACGCCCTCGAGGTTGGGGGACACGACGTTCGACGAGCCGCCCGGCTGCGTGAGCTGCACGCGGAACACCTCGTCCCACGGATCGAACACGACGCGGCAGCTCTTGGCCGTGAGCGCGAGCGGGTTGGTCGCCCCCTCCTCGAACAGGTACGCGCGGAGCACGAGCACGGTCGGGATGCCGCTCTTCAGCTTGGCCTCGATCTCGGCGTCGACGATGTCCCGGTACGCGACCGTCACGCGCAGGATGGTCTTGTCCCACGCGAAGACGGCGGTCTTCTGCGCGAGCTTCGGCGGATCGTCGGCGCGCGCGGCGCCCGAAACGAGCGTCGCCGCGACGAGGGCCAGGGTCGCGGCCCCGAGGCGCACGCGGCTAAGCGCCTCCCCCGCAGCACAGGCACGAAGCCGAGGGGGTTCGCGAGCGCGAACACGAAGCCGCCCGCCTTCGTGTCGATGCGCAGGCCGAGGTTGAAGGTGAGATCGATCGGGACCCGCGCGAGCCCCGAGTATCCGGCGGGCGGGTCGTCGAGATCGCGCCGCGCGGCGACCGCGTAGACCCCGACCGCCGTGAACGCGTCCACGCCGTACACCGAGCGCACGCCCCGGTAGACGGGCACGCGGTGCTCGAGCTGCAGCCGCGCCGCGTACTCTCCGAAGCGCACCTCGGCGACGTCGGTGCCGAAGAAGTTCGGCGCCGGGCGGCGGTCGGTGTTGAGCTCGAGCACGCGGTCGGGCAACAAATCTGACAGGTCCGCGACGTAGAACCGCTCGAACACCGGCGCGTCTCCGGCGATCGCGCCGCCGTACGCCTCGAGCCTGAGCACGTGGCCGTTCTTGGCCTGCCACCAGCGCGAGGCTCGCACCTGCACGCGCTGGTACGCGTACGACGAGCCGAGCGGGGTCGCGGCGACGTCGAGCGCCGACTGCACGAGCCACCCGCGCGTGGGCAGCACCGGCACGTCGCGCGTGTCGTGCGTCAGATCGAGGTGCAGCGCCGACAGCAGGCTCACGCCCGGCAGGAGGTGGTAGGCGAGCGGCTCGACGCGCGCGCCCCGCCGATGCGACGCCGCGCGAGGCAGCTCGGCCTGCACGCGCTCGAGGCGATAGTCGGCGAACAGCTGCGTCGAGACCGAGAGATCGCGCCCGACGCCGAGCGAGCCGCCGAGCCTCCGGTACCGCACGACGGCGAAGTCCTCGACGCGGCTCGCCCCGCCGACCGGATCGTCGTAGCGCACGTCGCGCGTGCCGTAGAACTCGCGCGCGAGGTTGTAGAGGAGCGTCCCGTGCGTCATCCACGGCGACCCTCGAAACGACGGATCGAACGTGCGCACGCGCAGCGCGAGCTGATCCTCGGCCACCGCGAACGCGCCGCCGAGCGTGACGCCGGTGCCTGCGAGGTTGGTCTCCGCCGCGTCGAGGCCGGTGTACGCCGAGAGCGGCCGCGGCTCGCCCGCGCGGTCGGCGGTCGCCGACAGCCCGAGCCACACGTCGTTGATGACGATCGTGTTGCGCTCGCGCACGTCGACGACGAGCACCACCGCGCCGCGCTTCGAGCCGCGCCGCAGCGAGTACGACACCTTCTGGAAGAAGCCCGTGCCCAGCAGCCGGTAGCGCGAGAGCTCGAGCTCGGGATCGTCGACGTCGAAGACCTGCCCCTCGTGAAACGGCACGTAGCGCTTCACGACCGACGCGCGGGTGAGGAGGTTGCCGCGCACCTCGTCTCGCTCGAGCAGGTATGTGAGCGACACCTTGCCCAGCACGACCGGCGCCGCCTCTGGCCCGGCGGCCGGGGCGCTCGCCGCGGGCGCGCTCGACGCCGACGATGAAGCGGCGCTCGACGCCGCGGGCGCGCTCGACGCCGCGGGCGCGCTCGACGCCGCGGGCGCGCTCGACGCCGATGATGAAGCGGCGCTCGACGGGGCGGCGGGGGCGGGCGCGGCGACGGCCAGATCCTGTGCCCGCGCGAGCGCCGACGGGACGAGCACGCACAGCGCGACGACGACGGCGTGACCGCGCTGCGGGCTCACGGCGGCGCACCGGTGGGGCCCCGAGCCACGCGAGCTTCTTCGACGGGAGCGGGCCCGCGTCGCGCGCTCACCCCGGCGGCCAACCGAGCTGGCGTCCGCCGAGGACGTGCAGGTGCAGGTGAAACACGCTCTGTCCGCCGTCGCGGCCGGTGTTGGCGACCACCCGGTAGCCGCCGTCGGACAGGCCGAGCTCGCGCGCCGCGCGCCGCGCTCCCTGCAGCAGCGCCAGGTGCAGCGCGCCGTGCTCGGGCGTCAGCTCGTCGAGCGAGGTCACGTGCGCCTTCGGGATCACGAGCGCGTGCACCGGCGCCTGCGGCGACAGATCGTGGAACGCGATCACGTCGTCGTCCTCGAACACGGTGCGCGCCGGGATCTCGTGCTGCGCGATGCGACAGAAGATGCAAGCGGGGGGCGACATGCGAACGCGAGTATACTCCGCGCCCGCCGCGAGGAGCCCGCGCGCGGCGCCGACCCGAAAGGACACTCTCCACCTTGGAATTCGTGAGCCCGACCTTGCCGCGCGATCTCTTCGGCTGGCACAGCCCCCGCCTCGGCATGCACATGCCCATCGCCCGCTACGGCGACTACGGCGACACGCTGCTGCTCTTCCCCACCGCGCAGGCCGACTACCTCGAGTACGAGCGGTTCTTCCTCATCAAGGTGCTCGAGCCGCTGATCTTCGCGGGGCGCCTCAACGTGTTCGCGATCGACAGCATCAACCGCCACGCCTGGATGAACGATCGCGTCTCGGCCCCCGAGAAGGTGCGCCGTCAGCAGCTCTACACGGGCTACGTCGAGGAGGAGGTCATGCCGCACATCCGGCGGGTCCTCGGCTCGAGCGACGCGCGCGTCGCGGTGTGCGGCGCGAGCTTCGGCGCGTTCCACGCGGCCAACCAGTTCTTCCGGCGGCCCGATCTGTTCCACACGCTGATCGCGATGAGCGGCTTCTTCGACGTCGAGGCCTACACCGACGGCTTCCGCTCGAGCGAGCTGTACTTCAACAACCCCGCCTGGTTCGTCCGCGGCATGCACGACACGTCCGCCTTCCGCGACAACCGCGTGCACCTCGTGACGGGCTCCGGCGAGTACGAGCGCCCCGACCTGTCGCGCCGCTTCTCGCGGCTGCTGTGGGACAAGGGGATCTGGAACGATCTCGACGTCTGGGGCCCCGACATGCGGCACGACTGGCCGACCTGGCGCGAGATGCTGCCGTACTACATCGAGCACAAGCTCGGCTGGTGAGCGCGCGCGGCGAGCATCGCCTGTTTCACGGCGACGCGCTCGACCTCGCGGCCAGGCTGGGCGCGAGGCGGTTTCGCCTGATCTACCTCGATCCGCCGTACGGGGTCGGCACTTCGCACCGCGCGCGCGCGAAGAAGGGCGCGCGCGCGGACGGCGAGCTCGCCTACTTCGACGGCGGTGATCGCGACGCGCTGCTCGCGATGCTCCGGCCGCGCCTCGAGGTGCTCCGCGGCCTGCTCGTCGACGACGGCACGCTGTGGCTGCACCTCGACCAGCGCGCCGTACACGAGGCCAAGGTGCTGTGCGAGGCGGTGTTCGGGCGACGGGCGTTCCTCGGGGAGATCATCTGGATGCCGGGCAACGGCGCGCGCTCCGGGTTCCCGATGACCCACCAGACGCTGCTGGTGTTCGCGGCGAGCGACGCCCGGCGCGCGCTGTACCGCGGCGACGATCCCGCCCTGCGCGAGCCTTACGCCGCGACGAGCCAGCAGATGCACTTTCGCGGCCTCGACGAGGACGGCCGCCGGTTCCGCGAGCGCACGATCGCGGGCAAGACCTATCGCTACTACGCCGACGTCGGGCGTCGCCGCGGCAGCGTGTGGGCCGACCTGCCCGCGATGCTGGCCAACACGCCGCTCCGCGCCGAGGCCACTGGCTACCCCACGCAGAAGCCCATCGCGCTGCTCGACCGGATCGTGCGCGCGTCGACCGAGGAGGGAGACTGGGTCCTCGATCCGATGTGCGGCTCCGGCACGACGATCGAGGCGGCCGTCCGCGCGGGGCGGCACGCGGTCGGCAACGACAGCGGCGAGCTCGCGCACCGCATCGCGACCGAGCGGCTCGCGAGGCTCTGACCGCATCCGCGCGAAGAATCGCCGGCTTTCGTGCTACAGCGACGCGATGCGCTTCTCTGCTTGTTCGATCGTCGCCGTGCTCTCCTCAGTCCTCGCGCTGCCCCTCGCGTGCGGCGGCTCGGACCCGTCGTCGACCGACGACTCGAGCTCCTCGAGCGCGGGCAAGAGCGGGGCGGCAGGAGCGAGCGCCGGAGCAGCAGGCGCGAGCGCGGGCAAGGCCGGGGCGGCGGGCGCGAGCGCGGGCGCGGCGGGAGCGAGCGCGGGCAAGGCCGGGGCGGCGGGAGCGAGCGCGGGCGCGGCGGGAGCGAGCGCGGGCAAGGCCGGGGCGGCGGGCGCGAGCGCGGGCGCAGCAGGCGCGGGCGCCGGAGCGGCGGGCGCGAGCGCGGGCGCCGCGGGAGCGAGCGGCGGAGCGGCAGGAGCGAGCGCGGGCGGCGCGAGCGGCGCCGCGGGAGCCTCCGACGCGAAGTGTACGCCGTCGACGCCGTGCCAATCCCCCAGCGAGTTCTGCAACTACTCGGACAACCTCTGCGGCGCGACCATGTACGTCGGCCACTGCAAGGCGCGCCCCGTGGGCTGCAGCGCCGTCTACAGCCCGGTCTGCGGCTGCGACGGCAAGGTCTACCCCAACAGCTGCAGCGCCAACGCGCTCGGCTTCGATCTCGCCAACGAGGGCGCCTGCGCGCCACCGGACGCGAAGCTCTTCGCGTGCGGACCCTATTTCTGCGACAAGGCGACCGAGTACTGCGAGAAGATCGGCGATCTTCCCAGCATCGCCGACTCGTACGAGTGCAAGTCGCTCCCGCCGGTCTGCA
Source organism: Myxococcota bacterium (assembly GCA_963169165.1). Taxonomy (GTDB): domain Bacteria; phylum Myxococcota_A; class Polyangia; order Polyangiales; family Polyangiaceae; genus JADLFU01. The sequence continues at coordinate 12,264 of CAUJFL010000092.1, forward strand.
AGGGCGTCGCGAGCTGCGACTGCCTCGACAAGACGATCTGCGGCACACAAGAGTGCGTGGAGACGCCCGACGGCGGCCACCGCACCGTCTGCCCGGGCCCCTGAGCGCCGGGCAAATGCTCGCCCGGTAGGCCGAGTTGTGGCATAGGCGGCCCCTTGCCATGGCCAGCGAAGAAGCGCTTACGCCCTCGACCGACTCGACCCCGCCGGAGCCGGCCCCCGCCGCCAAGAAGGGCCTGAGCAGGCGCCTCTACGACTATTGCTTGAAGTGGGCCGGCACCCCGTACGCGATGCCCGCGCTCTGCGTGATGAGCTTCGCCGAGGCGTCGTTCTTCCCGTTGCCGCCCGACGCGCTGCTCCTGCCGATGTGCTTCGCCAAGCCGAAGCGCAGCTTCGTGTACGCGACCGCGTGCACGCTCGCGAGCGTGATAGGCGGCATGCTCGGCTACTACATCGGGCACGCGCTCTGGGAGCAGGCGGGCCTGTCGCACTGGTTCATCCCGCGCATCTTCTCTCAGGCGGCCTTCGACAAGGTGAAGGCGATGTACGTCGGCAACGCCTTCGTGATCATCGCGCTGAAGGGCCTCACGCCCATCCCCTTCAAGATCGTGACGATCACCGCGGGCGTCGCCAAGATCCCGTTCGGCGAGTTCGTCGCGGCGTCGATCGTGTGCCGCGGCATCCGCTTCTACGCCGAGGCCACGCTCATCTATTTCTTCGGCGAGAAGGTGCGTCCCATCGTCGAGAAGTACCTGACCCCGCTGATGCTCGCGGCGTTCGTGCTGCTCGTCGGCGGCTTCGTCCTGATCAAGCTCTACAAGTGAGGTGACGTGCCGCCGATGAGGCTCCGCGACGACTCGTTCCTCGAGGCCACGGTCGTCGGGCCGGGCCGCATCGAGGTGCTCACCGGCTCGCTCGCGGTCGAGGCCGATCCGAAGCGTCGCGTCGAGGTCGGCGCCGAGGCGCTGCTCGTCGGGCGGCACGGCTCGTGTCAGCTCGTGGTCGACGATCGGCGCGTCTCGTCCGTGCACGCCGAGGTCGTCGCGACCGAGCGCGGCGTGCGGCTGCGCGATCTCTCGAGCAAGAACGGCACGTTCATCCAGGGCGTGCGCGTCGGCGAGGTGTTCCTCACGCACAGGGCGCGCATCAAGCTCGGCGAGACGACCCTCGCCTTCGAGCCGTCGAAGGGCCCGCGCGCCGTCGAGGAGGTCTCGTCGTTCGGTCCGCTGGTCGGCCAGAGCCACGAGATGCGCGCGCTCTTCGGTCGCCTGCGCCGCATCGCCGCCACCGAGCTGACGGTCCTCGTCGGCGGCGAGACCGGCACCGGAAAAGAGCTGCTGGCGCGCGCGATCCACCTCGGGAGCCCCCGCGCGAAGGGGCCGTTCGTCGTCGTCGACTGCGGCAGCATCCCGCAGACGCTGGCCGAGGCGACGCTGTTCGGTCACGAGAAGGGCGCGTTCACCGGCGCGACCGAGCGGCGCGCGTCGCCGTTCGTCGAGGCCGACGGCGGCACGATCTTCCTCGACGAGCTCGGCGAGCTGCCGGTCGACCTTCAACCGAAGCTGCTGCGCGCGCTCGCCGAGCGGCGCATCAAGCCCGTCGGCAGCAACACCTACCGCCCGGTCGACGTGCGGGTCGTGGCGGCCACGCGGCGCGATCTCGTCCGCGAGGTCAACGACGGCGTCTTCCGCAGCGATCTGTTCTTTCGCGTCGCCGAGGTGCGCGTCGATCTGCCGCCGCTGCGCGCCCGCCTCGACGACATCCCCGCGCTCGTCCGCCGCCTGCTCGCCGATCTCGGCGCCGAGAGCGCGTTCTCGCGCGTGACCGACGAGTCGCTGTCGCGCCTGCGTCGCCACGACTGGCCGGGCAACGTGCGGGAGCTGCGCAGCGCCGTCGCGGTGACGCTCGCGCTGACCGATCCCGGCGAGCCCCTCGAGATCTCGCCGAGCTCCGGCGGCCTCGCCGAGCTCGCCCCCAGCCGCGCCGAGGCGTCGTCGCCGTCCGACCCGCAGTCGCCCGCGGCGTTCAAGGACGCGAAGCAGGCCGCGCTCGCCGGCTTCGAGCGCGACTATTTCATGCGGCTCTCCGACGCGTGTCAGGGCAACGTCTCCGAGATGGCCCGGCGATCGGGGCTCGAGCGCGCGCACGTTCGGATGTACCTGCGGCGCCACGAGCTCGCCGACCGGTCGAGGGGCTCATGAGGCGCGGCGTGTTTGGTTTGTTCTTGTTGCTCGCGGCGTGCGTCGAGCCGTCTCCGAAGCGTCGGCAAGGGGTGCCGCCGAACCTCGCCCGCTACGTCACCGACGTGCCGCCCGAGCCAGCGCACCGGCTCGACTACCATTTCGACGGCAAGATCCGCCTGTTCGGCTATCGGCTCGACCCCGAGGGACCGGTGCAGCCCGGCCAGCAGGTGAAGCTCACGCTGTACTGGCAGGCGATGGAGCGCATCGAGCCGGGCTTCTCGCTGTTCACGCACCTCGGCGACGCGCGCGGGCACCGCTACCCGACGGGGAACTTCGACAACGTCGGGCCGCTGCGCGAGCCGTCTCGCGGCGGGCAGGCGCTCCCGCCCGGCGACTGGGTGCGTGGCAAGGTCTACGTCGACGAGCAGCCGCTGATCATCCCGCGCGAGGCGGCGGGCGAGGTGCAGATCACGACGGGCATCTGGAGGGGCGACGTGCGCAAGCCGATCACGACCGGCGCGGGCGACGCCGAGAGCCGCGCGCTCGTCGCCACGCTGAAGGTGGGCGCCTCCGAGGCGGCGCAGCCGCGCGACGGCGCGGTCCCCACGCTGCGCGTCCCACGCCTGGCGCCCGGCGTCGCGGCGCCCAGGATCGACGGCAAGCTCGACGACGAGGCGTGGCGCCACGCCGCGCGCACGGGCCCGTTCGTCGACGTCGGGAGCGGGCGCGCGGCCTCGGCGCTCGGGGTCGACGGCTCGGCGCGCATCACCTGGGACGACAGGCGCGTGTTCTTCGCGTTCGAGGTCACCGACAAGAAGCTGCTGGGCGGCCTCTCGCCGGCCGAGCTCAAATCAATCGATCCTCACGTCTGGGAGAAGGAGTGCGTCGAGCTGATGCTCGATCCCGACGGCGACGGCGACAACCTCGACTACTACGAGGTGCAGATCTCGACGCAGAACGCCGCGTTCGACTCGCAGTTCGACGGCTACAACCTGCCGCGCGGCGGGCCGGAGGGGCCGTTCGGCCACCAGGAGTGGTCGTCGCAGCGCGAGAGCGCCGTCGCCGTCTCCGGCACGCTGGACGACGACGCCGACGAGGACCAGGGCTACACGGTCGAGCTGGCCATCCCGTGGGCCGCCTTCACGAAGGCACGGCAGGCGCCGCCTCGGTCCGGCGACGTCTGGCGGGTCAACCTCTACGCGATGAAGCGCAACGGGGGCGTCGCGTGGTCGCCGATCCTCGGACAGGGCAATTTTCACCGCGCTTCGCGCTTCGGGAGGCTCGTGTGGACCTCCGAGCCGCCCCCGTCCCCGTCGGCGTCGTCGGCCGCGTCGTCGTCGCCCCGAACCGGGACGTTCCCGCCTGGGCCGCCCTGAGCCAAGCCCTGCGCGCGCGGCGGCTCGCGGGACGTGCTAGCTTCGCCGACGATGCAATCCGCCGTGGCCTCGGTCCACGAGCCTCTCCCGATCATCGGCCGCCTGCGCGCGGCGGTAGAGGGCGCCCTCGAGGGAAAGCCAGACGTCGTCGAGCTGGCGCTGGTCGCGCTGCTGGCGGGCGGCCACGTGCTGCTCGAGGACGTGCCCGGCGTCGGCAAGACCACCCTGGCCCGCGCGCTCGCGAAGGCGATGGGCTGCGATCTGAAGCGCGTGCAGTTCACGAGCGATCTGCTCCCGAGCGACATCCTGGGCGTGTCGGTGTTCGATCAGCGCGTCGGCGAGTTCACCCTGCGCCAGGGGCCGATCTTCAGCAACGTGCTGCTCGCCGACGAGATCAACCGCGCGAGCCCGCGCACGCAGTCGGCGCTGCTCGAGGCCATGAACGACGGGCAGGTGAGCCTCGACGGCCAGACCATCCCGCTGCCGCACCCGTTCTTCGTCATCGCCACCCAGAACCCCGAGGACTTCGCCGGCACGTTCCCGCTGCCCGAGTCCCAGCTCGACAGGTTCATGGTGCGCCTCAAGATCGGCTACCCGCCGCCCGCCGTCGAGCTGCGCCTGTTGCTGGACCGCGACCCCGATCGCGCCGCCGACGTGCCCGCGGTGCTCGACGCCGGCTCGCTCGTCGCGCTGCAGCGCCAGGCAGAGCGCGTGGCCGTCGATCCCGCGCTGGGTCACTATCTGCAGGCCGTGCTGCAGGCGACGCGCAGCTGCACCGCGCTCAGCCTGGGCGCGTCGACGCGCGCCGGGATGAGCCTCGCGCGCGCGGCCCGATCCCGCGCGCTCCTGCGCGGGCGCTCGTTCCTCATCGCCGACGACATCCACGAGCTGGCCGTGCCGGTGCTCGCGCACCGCGTGAGGCTCGCGGCCCACGCCGAGGGGTACATGCCGTCGCGCGACGAGGCGGAGGGCGCCGTGCACGACGTCGTCGCGCGCGTCCCCGTCCCGCTGTGACGGCGTGGCGGCGAGCCTGGACGCGGCTCGCGACGCTGAAGATGCCCCGGCGGCTGCGCCTCACGCGCGAGGGCAAGCTCTTCGTCGGCATCACGTTCGGCGTCGGCTTGGCCGCGATCAACACGGGCAACAACCTGCTCTACCTGCTGCTCGGCATGCTGCTGTCGTTGATCGTGATAAGCGGCGTGATGAGCGAGATCTCGCTGCGCGGGCTCACCGTCGTGCGCCGCCTCCCCACCCGCGCCCAGGTGTCGCGGGCGCACCTCGTCGAGATCGAGGTCAGCAACTCGAAGAAGCGCGTCCCGTCCTACGCGATCGAGGTCGAGGATCTCCGCGAGGGGCAGCCGGCCGACAAGCGCTGCTTCTTCTTGAAGATCAGCCCCAGCTCCGCGCAGGTCGCGGCCTACCGCCGGACGCCCCAGCGCCGCGGGCGAGACCACCACGTCGGGTTCCGCGTCGCCACCCGCTTCCCGTTCGGATTGTTCGAAAAATCTCGAGAGATCACCAGCGAGGGCGATCTCGTCATCTACCCCGCCGTCGATCCGGTGCGCCTCGGCCCCGACAGGGGCGGCGCCCGTCGGTTCGGCGGCGGCGCGATCGGTCGTGGCGCGGGCGACGAGATCGCGGGGGTCCGGCCCGGCCGCGCCGACGAGGATCCGCGCGACATCTACTGGCGCAAGAGCACGGTCCCCGGTCAGCTGGTGATGCGCGAGCGCGCGCGAGAGACGAGCCCCGACGTCAGCTTGACGCTCGACGTGCTCGAGCCCGAGTCGCCGCCAGAGGACTGGCCCGCGCGCTTCGAGCGGCACGTGCGGGACACGGCGTCGCGGGCGGTCGCGCACGTGCGGCGCGGCGACCGCGTGACCATCTCGACGACCGCGGGGCAGCGTGTCCGCGCCGAGCGCGCGTCGGGCACCGATCCGCTGCTGCGCTTCCTGGCGCTGGTGGAGCCCGCGAAGGCGCGCCCGGAGGGACCGCGACGGGTCGCGAGGAGCGCGTGAGGTTCGGCCTCGTCCACCGCATCATGACCAACGCGCTGGCGGCGCTCGGCGTGCTGTCGCTCGTCGCGACCGGCGAGCTCGGGCGGTGGGTGAACGTGGCCATCATGCTGGGGCTCGCGTGCGCTGTCGCGGTGCCAGAGCGCTTCGGCGACAACCCGTGGGTGCGCCGCGCGTCGCAGATCGCGCCCTTGCTGTTCCTCTCGATCCAGATCGGCCGCTGGGTGTCGGGCCGGCCGCTGCTCGAGGTGTCGGTCGAGTTCGCGGCGGTGCTGCAGATCGTCCGCGTCGCGACGCGCAGCGACTCGGCGCACGATCAGCAGGTCATCGTCCTCGCGCTGCTGCACCTGATCGCCGGCACCGTGCTCGGCGGCGGCCTCGCCTATGGCGTGTGCTTCCTGGGGTTCCTGGTGGTCGCGCCCGCCGCGCTCGTCCTCTCCCACCTGCGGCGCGAGGTCGAGGGCAACTACCGCCAGGGCGCGCGCGACAGGACGGGCCTGCCGGTCGACGTGCCCCGCATCCTCAAGAGCCGGCGCGTCGTCGGCAAGACGTTCTTGATGGTGACGTGCTCGCTCGCGCTGCCGATCCTGGTGTTCACGGCCGGGCTGTTCGCGCTCTTCCCGCGGGTCGGGTTCCACTGGCTGATCCTCCACCACGAGGGCGGGCGCAGGGTCGGCTTCTCCGATCTCGTCGATCTCGGCAGCGTGGGCCTCCTGCGCGACGATCCGCAGATCGCGCTGCGCGTGTCGATCCCCGATCTCCCCGAGCCGCCGCCGGATCGGATCGCCCTGCACCTGCGCGGCACGGCGCTCGACTACTACGACGGGCGCGCGTGGGCGCGCACCAACGTGCACCGCGCGGCCGTCGGACAGCTGCAGCAGGTGATCCCGATCGAGCGCCGCCCCGAGCCCGACGATCAGCGCGTCACGATCGACCTCGAGGCGTTCGAGCCCCCCGTGCTGTTCACGCCGCCCGGGGCCGTCGCCGTCGAGATCGTCCCGCGCTCCGACTCGCCGTTCTTGCTCGGCGTCTCGCGCCTGCGCGTCGAGCGCGGCGCCGAGGGAGAGCTGCGCTACCGCGACAGCGAGGAGCGGGGCGTGCGCTACCACGCGTGGGTGTCGCGTCGCCCGCGCACGACCGCCGCCCGCGAGGATCTCTCGCGCTACCTGCAGCTGCCGCCGCGCCTGCCTGCCCGCGTCGCCGCGCTCGCGGCCGAGTGGGTCGGCGCGACGCCGCAGCCGCTCGAGAAGGCGCGCGTCATCGAGCAGCGCCTCCGCACCCAGTATCGCTACGACCGCGCGTCGCCATCGGGTGGCACGGAGCGGCCGCTCGATCACTTCCTGTTCGAGTCGAAGCGAGGCCACTGCGAGTTCTACTCGACCGCGATGGCCATCCTGCTGCGCACGCAGGGCGTGCCGACGCGCAACGTGACCGGGTTCGCGGGCGGGAGCTGGAACCGGTTCGCGCGCACGTACACGGTGCGCCAAGGGGACGCGCACTCGTGGGTCGAGGTGTGGATCGACGGCGTGGGCTGGCAGCTGTTCGATCCCACGCCGCCGGCCGAGGCCGCGCCGCAGAGCGAGCTGCGCGGGGTCACCGCGTTCTTGCGAGACATGCTCGAGGCGACCAGCCAGCGCTGGGATCGCCACGTCGTCGGCTACGACATCCACCAGCAGCTGTCGCTGTTCGAGCGGCTCCGCGGCACGTTCCGCGCGCCCGCGGGGCGGTCTCCGTTCGGGTTGCCCCCCCGGGCGCTGCTGCTGTCGTTCGTCGGGATGGTCGCAGCGGCGTGGGCGGTGCGGAGGCTGCTCCGTCGACGCCGCGCGCACGCCGAGCCGAGCGCGCCGCGCGGGGCACCGGCGGCTCGGGCGCGGGCCGCCACGGCGCTCTACGAGGCGCTCGAGTCGGCGATGAGCGCGCAAGGGCTGCCGCGCGCGCAGGGGGTGCCGCCGCTCGCGCACGCGCTCTCGAGCGAGGTCGCCGCGCACCCGCTGTCCTCCGAGATCCGCGCGCTCACCGAGCTCTACCTCGAGGCGAGGTTCGGCGCGCGCGCGCTCCGCGCCGAGGAGCACGAGGATTTCTTGCGCCGCACGAAGCGCGTGCGCGCCCACCGCGTCCGCGCCGCGCGCGCCGGCTGATCCGTCACTCGACGCGCAGCGGCGTCGCCATGAACAGCAGCACGAACAGCGACAGGCACGCGATCGCGACCGCCCGCCTCCCGGGGCCGAGCGCCTCGCCCTCGTCGGTGGGAGGGTGAACGCCGCCCGAGGCGCGCAGCACGAGCGCCGTCAGCCCGAACCACACGAGCCAGAAGGTGCTGTTCGACACCGCCGTCAGCACCGCGTCCGTCGTGAACCCGTGCGCGCGCGCGCGCCACACGTTGCGCGCGGCGTTGATCACGAAGAGCCCGAGCAGGCCGCGGTGGAGCCACCTCCCGAGGGTGTTGGCGCGCTCGCCCAGCAGCGCGTAGGCGACGTGGCCGCCGTCGAGCTGGCCGATCGGCAGGAGGTTCACCATCGTCAAGAAGAGCCCCGTCCACCCGGCGAACGCCGTCGGGTGCAGGTACACGTCGTGCCCCGCGGGGATCGGCCGCGCGAACGCGAGCTTCATCGCGACGTACAGGAGCGAGTCGCCCTCGATCAAGGACGGCGAGCTCGCGGGCTTCACGTCGGAGAGCGACAGGCCGATCGCCAGGAGAGGCAGCGCGAACAGCATGCCCGCGAGCGGCCCCGCGGCGCCGATGTCGAGCAGCGCGCGACGCGACGCGATCCGCGACGTCATCCCGATGATCGCGCCCGCGGTGCCGAACGGCGAGAGGTACGGCAGCGGCAGGAAGTGCGGCAGCGAGGCCGGCACGCCGTGCAGCCGCGCCGCGATGTAGTGGCCGAATTCGTGCGCGACCAGGATGGTGAGCAGCGGCGCCGCGAACGTCCACCCGCGCCAGATCGGGCCGTCCTCGCCGACGTAGCCCGCGCCCGTGTGCATCACCGAGAGCACCGTCAGCGCGAAGAGCGCGAGCGGCGCGAGGCGCTTCGCCGTCGTGCGCGGGTCGATCATCCCGGCTCGATATCGGCGGTGAGGCGCCGCACTGCGTCCTCGATCGTCAGCGTCACCTGACCTTGGGCGCTCTCGAGCGTGATCGAGCCCGTCGCGCGGTCCGGCTCCACGACGACGGTCGCGCCGAGCGCGTCGAGCCGAGCCGCGAGCCTCGTGGCGTCGGTCGGTCCGAGCCGCGCGAGCAGCCCCGCAGCTGCGCCGAGCGCCGCCAGCGCCTCGTCGAACAGCGCGTGGAGCGCGCGATCGTCGGTCGACGCCGCGTCGCCCACTAGCCGCGCCGCGACGGCGCGCGCGAGCTGCAAGACCGCCTCGCGCGCCCGCGACGCCTCGACCGCGATCGTGAGGTCGGCGAGCGGAGAGGCCGGGTCCTCGAACACGCGCGGCTCACGCCGGGCTCGTGCGGCTGGTGGCGCCTCGAGCACCGCGCCGCGCAGGATCCCGGTCACGTCGGCCTCGCCGCGCGGAGCTCGTGCGCCGCGCGCGCCACCGCCCCCGCCAGCAAGGCCGCGCGCGCGGCGCGATCCGTCGCGCCCGAGAGCGCGCGCGCGAGCGGGACCGTCGCGGCGAGCTCGCGCACGAGCTCGGCCTCGCCGAGCAGCGCGGACGCCGCGACGAACGCCTCGTCGAACGCGGCATCGCCCGAGGTCACGCGCGCGCCTCCCACCGCCCGTCACGCTCGCTCGCGCGACCGTCGAGCGCGAGCTTGTCGAGGTGCGCCTCGAGCGAGAGCCTCGCGAGCGGCCACGCGGCCATGGGCGTGTCTTCGTACACGCGCGGCACCAAGTCGTCGACCGTCCCGGCGTGAAGCGCCAGCGCCGCGATGACCCTCTGCTCTCGCATCAGCCGGTGCGCGACGTAGCGCTCGAACGTGTGAGACGGCTCGTCGATCGGCGCCCCGTGGGCGGGCAAGGCCACGCGCGCCGCGCGCGAGGACAGCCGCCGCAGCTCGACGAGGTAGCGGGCCATGTCTCCCTCGCCTCGGGCGATCAGGATGGTGCCCTCGCTCGCGATCATGTCTCCGACGATCAACGCGCCGAGCTCACGCTCGTGGAGGCAGAGGTGTCCAGGCGCGTGACCCGGCGTGAAGCACACCTCCCAGCGCTGCGGGCTCGGGCCGTCGAGCGCGATCACGTCTCCCTCGTCGAGCAGCCTGGCGACCGGGGCGTCGAGCCTGTGCGCGGTCTCGGCGTGCGCCCACAGCGGGACGCCGAGCGCCTGGCGAAAGAACTCGGCCCCTCCGACGTGATCCGGGTGGTGGTGCGTGGCGAAGATCGCGACGATGCGCCGCCCGCTCGAGACGAGGCCGCGCGCCCAGGTGACCCACTCTCGCCGCTCGTCGTCGAATGGCGTCGAGGGCTCGACCAGCAGCACGTCGCGCCCGCCGAGCGCGTAGCTGTTGGTGTGGGTCGCGGGCGGGAGCGTGGGCGTGCGAACGGAGAACCCCTCGACGCCCGCGATGATCTCGACGGGGCGCGGCGTCACTCGGGGCACGCGATCAGCTCTTCGCGCCACACGCCCTCGGTGCAGATGCGCGTCGTGGCGGTGGCCGTGCAAGCGGCGCCATAGGTACACTTCTGGTTGGCGGTAGGGCACGGCTGGCCAAGGTTGGGAGCCACCTTCGGGCACGGCGCGACGCCCGGCCCGGCGCATCGCCATTTCGTGTCCGGGCTGCAGGGCCCGCCCGCGCAGCCGGTGCAGACGCAGCTCGCGCCGTCGGCGAGCGCGCAGACCGCGCCCTCATTCTTGCACGATCCGCCGCCGTCGACGACCTTGACGGGGCAGCCGTCCATCCCTGGCGTGAGCGGCGCCGGGCACGAGGCGGCCGCTTGCACCCACCCGCCCTCGGTGCACGAGGCGCGCGCGCGGCAGCCGATCGCGACCTGCTCGCCGTACTCGCACTCGAGGCCCAGCTTGGGGCACGGCCCTCCGCCGGGCAGCGCAGGAGGGCACGCCGCGGCCTCTTCTGCGACGACCTTGCAGTGGCCGTCGCCGCCGCACTTGGCGCTGAGCCCAGGCGGGAATTGCGACGCGCAGTTGACCTTGCAGGGCCCCTTGCCAGCGCCGCACACCTCGAGCTCGTAGGCGTGGACCTTCGATGCGGCGACCGCGACGTAGTCTCCAGGCGGCTTCAGCGTGCAGCTGCAGCACTCGTTCGCCGCGTGCAGCGTGCAGTCTGCGTCCTTCTCGCACGCCGACAGCGCGTGCTTCTCGATGTTGCTGACCTCGCATTTGTTCAGCTCGCAGGTCGCGAGCAGCGAAGGGTTCGAGCCCGCCGCGCACGCGGGGCACCCCACGGGAGCGGGACACACCTCTTCGAAGTGTGCTTGCAGCTTGGTGTAGTTGACGGCGTCGAGGTCATTGACCTTGGGGACCGTGCAGACACCGCAGCAGCTCTTCGGCGCGAGCAGGCACTCGCCCGGCTGCGCGCAGCTCGACCACTCGAGCCCCATGCCCTTGCAGCTGCCGGGCGAGTCCTCGACAGTACACGCGGCGCCGCACGGACACACGGTGGCGCCCTGGCAGGTTGCGCCCGCGCCGCACTCGTCGTCGTCCCAGCACCGCCCCCCGATGATCTCCTTGCAGACGCCCTTGGCGCAGTTCTTCCCGGGGCCGCAGTCGGCGTCCTTCGCGCAGCCGCAGCTCGCGCCCCCAGCTCCGGAGGTGCCGGCGCTGCCCCCTTGCGACGAGCCGCTGGACCCGCCGTTCGAGCTGCCCGCCTGGCCCGAGCCCGCCGCGCCCGCCGCGCCCGCCTCGAACGTCTGCCCTCCGCACCCGACCAGCACCACGACCGACAGCGCGAAGACAGTCTTGCTCATGCGCGCAGCGTATCTCACCTGCGTTCAGCGACCACGTCCGCGATGCGGTACCGGCCGGGCGCGCGGCCCGCGAGGAACCTGGCCGCCGTGATGGCCCCGCGCGCGAAGAGATCTCGGTTGGTCGCGCGGTGGGTCAGCTCGAGCCGCTCGCCCTCGCCGAGGAGATGGACAGTGTGATCACCGATCACGTCGCCGCCGCGCACCGCGAGCACCGCGAGCTCGTCGTGGCGCCGCGCGCCGACCAGCCCGTCGCGACCCGACAGCTCGCGTAGTCCGCCGCGACCCTCATGCACCGCCTCTGCGAGCCGCTTGGCGGTCCCGCTCGGCGCGTCCGCCTTCTTGCGGTGGTGCGTCTCGACGATCTCGACGTCGAACTCGGCGCCGAGGCGCTTGACGGCCTCGCGCACCAGCTCGGCGAGCACCTGCACGCCCAGGCTCATGTTGGCCGCCCACAGGAGCGGAACGAGCGCGGACGCGTCGTCGAGGGCCTTGTTGGCCGCGGCGTCGAGCCCCGTCGTGCCGCAGACCCAGGGGAGCCTCGCGCGCTTGACCGCGGACGCGACGATCGGGGTCGCCTTCGGGGTCGAGAAATCGATCACCGCCTCGGCCCCGAGCAGCGCGGCGTCCACGTCGGCGGTGAGCGCGACCCCGAGGTGGCCCACCGCGGAGAGCTCGCCGACGTCGCGCCCGAGCAGCGGGCTCGACGGAGACTCGGCGGCGCCGACGACGAGATCGCCTCCTTCGCACGCGAGCCGGACGACCGCGGCGCCCATGCGGCCGCCGGCGCCGAACACCGCGAGCTTCACTTGGCGGCCTCGAAGCGCGCGAGGACCTCGGCGAGCCTGGCGCGCGTCGCGTCGGACACCGGCACGAGCGGCAGCCGCACCGCGTCGCTCATCGCGGCGCGGGCCGCGAGGACGGCCTTGATCGGGCCCGGGTTCGCCTCGATGAACATCGCGTCGTGCACCGGCAAGAGCCGCTGGTGGAGCGCGAGCGCCTCTCGCGCGCACCCCGACGCGAAGGCGGCCACGACCGCCGACACCTCCGCAGGGAAGGCGTTGCTCGTCACGCTGATCACGCCGTCGGCGCCCGTCGCCATCATCGCGAGCGTGAGCGCGTCATCGCCGGAGAGCACCGTCAGGCGATCGCCGAGCGCGCGCTTCAGCTCCTGGCAGCGCAGCACGTTGCCGGTCGCCTCCTTGGTCGCGACAACGTTGGGGCACGCCTCGGCGATCCGGCAGGTCGTGTCGAGGGCCAGATCGACGCTCGAGCGGCCGGGGATGTTGTACAGGATGACGGGCGCGTCGACCGCGCTCGCCACCGCGCGGACGTGCTGGAACAGGCCCTCCTGTGTCGGCTTCGAGTAGTAGGGCATGACGACCATCACGCCCGTCGCGCCGGCCTCGAGCGCGCGCCTCGACGCCTCGATCGTCTTCTTCGTGGAGAAGCTCCCCGTCCCGGCGAACACGGGGACGCGCCCCCTCGCGACCTCGACCGTGCGCCTGATGACGTCGAGCTGCTCGGCGTCGGAGAGCGTCGGTGTCTCACCGGTGGTCCCGCACGGCACGAGCCCGGAGATGCCGCCCTGGACCTGCGCCTCGACCAGCGCCTCGTACGCGGCGAGGTCGACGGCCTCGCCGTCGCGGGTGAACGGGGTGACGAGCGCGGTCAGCGCCCCTTTGGGTGCCAGGTGGGCCATGGCGCGTGGATGGCAGAGGCCCAGCGGCGCGGCAACGGCGAGGTCAGCCGGCGGCCCACCCGGCGCGGAAGCGCGCGAGCAGCTCGCGATCGTCGCGGTCCCACGGGTGAAAATCTGGCCTGAGGTAGTCGAGCCAGCCGGGCAGCACGCGCGGGACGAGCCCGGGCTCGACGAACAAGAAGCGCAGCAGCCCGAGCCACGCGCGCGCGTCGGTCAGCGAGCCGTCTCTCGACATCAGGTGCAGCGTGTGCAGCGCCGTCAGCGTCGGGAACATCACCGAGGTGAAGGCGTACGACCGCAGCCGCACGAACGTGCTGCCGGAGACCTCGGCGAGGAGATCGAACGCGACGGCTTTGTGCTCGGCCTCCTCGGCCGCGTGCCACCGCCAGATCCGCGCGTGCGCCTCGTCGACGCCCTCGGAGAAGGCCGGCTCGCCGAGCACCAGCTCCGCCATCAGCGCCGTGTAGTGCTCGAGCGCGGCGGTCGCGGCGAGACGGACGACGGGCGGCAGGTGCGCCCTCATCGCGGCGGTGCGGCGGCGCACGCCCGCCGAGATCGGCTCGAGATCGAACCCGCGCCGCTTCGCGTAGTCGTTGTACGCCTCGTGCACGCGGCCGTGCTGCGCCTCCTGCGCGACGAACGCGCCGATCGCGCGGCGCAGCTCGGGATCGCTCGCGCCGTCCTGGTTGGCGCGGACCGCCTCGATGAACATCCGCTCCCCGTCGGGGAAGACCGCCGAGAGCGCGTACAGCAGCGCCGTCACGCCCTTCTCGCCGCGATAGAAGTACTTGGGAGCGTCCTCGGGGACGTCGAACTCGGGGCGCCGCACCTCGATGCGCGGGCGGTCGCGAGCGGGGACCCGGACCGCGGGAGCGAAGGGGAACATCGGCCAGCGAAGCTACCACGCTACGGCGTGAACTTGCCGTAGCCGCCGCGGTAGTAGGCGAGCGGCCGTCCGCCGTCGCGCGCGCCGACCCACAGCACCCGCCCGAGCGCGATCACGTGGTCGCCCGCGTCGACCGCGTCGTGGAGCGCGCAGTCGATCCACGCGAGCGCGTCCTCGAGCACCGGCGCGCCCGACGCCTCGCGCCGCCAGCGGAGCCCGTCGAACTTGTCGGCGGCCTTCGACGCGAACCGCCGCGACAGCTCGCCGTGATCCTCGCCGAGGATGTTGACGCAATAGTGCCCCGCCGCGCGCAGCCTCGGCCACGTCGACGAGGTCTTCGCGGCGCAGAACGACACGAGCTGAGGCGCCATCGACACCGACGTGAACGAGCTGGCCGCCAGGCCGGTCGGCGCGCCCGACTCGGGGTCCACCGCGGTGATCACGGTGACGCCAGTGAGAAAGTGGCCGAGCACGCCGCGGAGGGCCGCGGGATCGATCGGAGGGGGAGAGGACACGTCGGCAGTGTCGTCGAAACTCCTGGCGACCGCCACGGGCACGACGCGCGAACGCACAGGTGAACCGCCGCGTCCGACGTGCCATGGGGAGGCGTGCGCGCTGCCACCCTCGTCACCCTCTCTCTTCCCCTCGCCCTCAGCCTCGCCCTCGCGTGCGGAGCCTCGGAGGACTCGCTCGCCACGCAGCCGGGCGGGGCCGCGGGCGCGGGAGGGGACGCCGCGGGCAGCGCTGGCAGCGGAGGGACGGGCGTCGGTGGCGCGGCGGGCGCGGCAGGGGTCGCTGGCGGCGCCGGCGCGGGAGGCGCGGCGACGGTGACCACGCTGGCCGAGGTCCAGGCGGCGCTCTTCACGCCCAGCTGCGCGACCAGCCTCTGCCACAGCGCGAAGCAGAAGGCCGGAGGGCTCTCGCTCGCGAGCGAGGCCGACTCCTGCGCGGCGCTGGTCGGCGTCCCGGCGACGGAGAGCGGCCCGACCAGCCCGAGCTCATGCTCGCGGGGTGGCGCGTCTGCGCTCGGCCTCCTCCGCGTGAAGCCTGGCAGTCTCACTGAAAGTTTTACATATCTAAAGGTCAGCTCACCTGACAAATGCGTCACGATCGAGGGCGTGGAGGCAGGAGAGCGGATGCCCAAGGGAAAGCCCGCCGCCAGTCAAGCCGCGGTCGACTCGCTCGCGCGCTGGATCGAGGCCGGCGCGGCGTGCGAGTGAACAGTTGGCAAGCGGCTCACCGCAGGGAATCAGAGTGAGCTCGACCCCGCCCGACCCGTTTGACCCCGTCGGACTGCCGCGGTAACGCTGGCGAGTCTTGCCCTCCCTCGCACGTCGTGCCTCCGTCGGGGCCTTGGCGCTGGGTCTGAGCGCGCTCGGCGGCAGCGCCCGCGCCGCCGAGACCTACTCGGGCCAGGACTTTCGCACGCTCGCCCGCTCCACGGTGGGCGTGATGCGCGCGCACCAGTGGGTCCTGCGGGCGCAGATGGATCGCGGGCAGGTGCCGTTCTTTGCCAACGGCATCTACCGGGGCATGCGCGCGAAGCTCGAGATGCCCAACGGCGCGACGGTGCCCGGGCTCGTGACGCGCGCCGGCGCCGAGAACTGGGGCGGCAGCGGCGACGTGGCGAGAGACTTCGGGCTCTTTTACGGCCTCCAGCTCGACGCGCTGCTCGCCGAGCCCGATCGGGGCAGCGACCAGCACATGGTCGCAGACGGCCTCGCGTTCATCGGCGCCGGTTACCATGGGTTCGAGGCATCGGTTGGCCTCCGTACCACCTGGACCCGTGGCTTCACCCCGAGCGGTAACTTTGGCGGAGGCGACGCTACCCGCGCCGGGACTCCCCCAGCCTACGCCTTCGATGGTGGCAAGACCAAGGATCGCTTCGCGCTCACCGGTGTCACGATCTCCACCTACCACAAGGAGGGGGTGACGCTCGGGGCCGCGCTCGGACAGGCGCTCGTCCAGTCGTCGGACGGAGCGGTCTCGCCCGAGACCGTGCTCGCCTCCGCGCGCGCGCTCTTCCAGCCCGAGGCGCTGATGAAGCGGCTCGACCTGCGCAAGTGGCTGGGGATCCCCGGGGTGGGCCTCGAGCGCATCGCGGGTCAGGTCGACTTCTACGGCGACCGCTACCTGGCGGTCCGTGATCGCGCCGCGGCGGTCGCGAGGGGCGCGGCGGCGGTGCCGAACGTCATCCCCGCTCGGGAGGCGGCCATCTACGAGATCCCCACGTCCATCGACGATCTCCTCTCTCTGGGCGTTCACCTCGGGGCGGTGACACAGGTCGCGCCGACGCCGCTGCTGCGCTCCGGTGAGATCGGGTGGATGTGGGCCAACGATACGCTGCAGCTCGGCGCGCGCGGCGCGGTCGTGCGCCGAGGAGCCGAGTACGGCGGAGCGTACGACGCCTTCGCCGGGGTCGCGCTGCAGGACTTCATGCTCGTCGGTTCTCTCAGCTACAACAGCCCCGATCCCTCGACCTCGCTCCCCGTCCCGTTCGCGCGGGTGATCGGGCTGCAGCTCTTCTGGGGGCCCGCTGACATGGCGCGCCCGCTCGTGCCGATGCTCGGCGTGCGCAAGCCGAAGCTCGACCGCGAGAGGAGCGGGACGTGACGCGGCGCGCGCGCCTCAGCTGGCTCCTGCCGATGGTGCCGCTCGCCGCCGTCGGTTGCCTCACGAACACGTTGCTCCCGGACCCCGGAGAGGGAGAAGGCCCGATCGCTCCCGCCGACCGGCTCGCGGCTCGGCTCTCTCCGCTGCTCGCGCCCGGCGCCGTCCAGCTCGCGCCACCGCAAGACCTCGATCCGACCACGCTCGCGCTCGCGTCGGTGCCGTTGCGCAACGGCGCGTATGTCCAGGTGCTCGGCCGCCGCGTGGTCAGGGAGCACGACCGTACGACGGGCTACACCAGCGCGATCCGCGGCACCACGCAGGCCTGGATCGACGCCCAGGGGCGCGTGGTGCCGCTCCACGTCACGGCGGCCGACGGTCTGCTCACGCTCGCGGCTCAGTCCGCCGTCCCGGTCGGAGATGGCCTCCTCTTTCCGACGAGCGCCGGGACGCTGTGGCAGCTCCTGCCGCTGCGGCTCGAGCAGGCGACCTCGGCGGCCGGAGTGCTCGGCCCGGCGCTGGCCGCGGACCAGTTCGTCAGCGCGACCTCGGCCGGCGAGGGCGTGCGCGTCGAGGTGTCACGGCTCACGCTCGGTGCGACGCGAGAGGCGCCCGTGAGCAGCGCGTCGATCGGGCTGGGCGAGGCCGGGTCGGCGCGCTGGCTCGAGGAGATCGCTCCGGGCGTCGTCGCGCTCGTCGCCGAGGCGGCCGACGGTAGGCTGCTCTTCGCGAGGAGCGACGGCGGCGCGATCGTGTCGACCACGGAGCTGAAGCTCCCCGCGCTCACCACCGATCCAACCTACGGCTGGCCGATGCCGCCGGAGCCTCCCAGCACACGGTTCCGCTTCGACGCGGGCGACCTGCTCGTCGTGAGCGACGACGAGACGACCGGCCCCGCGAGCGTGCTGTCGAGGTGGCGCGTGAGCGGAGACGGCTCGGTGGAGCGCGTCGCGACGGCCGAGCCACCGCCTCCCGGGTTCGGCGAGTGGTCGCCTCCTTTTGGCTTTGGCGCGTCGCTCGCGGCGCGCGCCGAGCCCAACCCCCAGGAGCCCACGCTCGAGGTGCCGCTCGCCTACCGCGCCCGCGCGATCGTCGGCGCGGCGTTCGACTCGATCGACGTGCCGCGCACGCCCTGCCTCGACGACGAGGCGTGTCGTTCGATCGGCGAGAGCTCGCTGCTCGGCGTGGTCGGGCTCGGCGAAGCGCCGGTCGCGATCTACGGTCTCTGGGCGTGGATTCAGGAGCAGAGCGCGCAGCTCGTGGGCCTCTACGCGCGCCCGCTCGGGGCTCCCGCGGCGCCCTACGCGGCCTGTACGCCCGGCGCCGGGGTGTGTACGAGCGCGAGCGCGCGGCGCGCGTGCAACCTCGACGGGACCGCGATCGTCGACGAGTCGTGCGTGCCGCCAAAGCGCCGTTGCGTCGACGGCGCTTGCGCCGCCGAGTGCGCGACGGCGAGCGACTGCGCCGTGAAATCGAGCTGCGTAGATCCGGTCTGCAACCCCGACGGCACCTGCGCGGTCGATCCGTCGAAGCACGTCGGCGCGGCGTGCACGTCGGGCGACGCCGCGGGGACCTGCTCGCCCGCCGGCGCGTGCGTCATCTGCACGCCAGGCGAGAGCCGGTGTGACAACGGCGTCATGCTCGTGTGCGGACCCGACGGCGCGGGCTTCGGGCAGACAGGCAGCTGCGCGAGCGCCGTCGAGCTCGGCGCGGGAGGGCGTCACACCTGCGCGCGCCTGACCACGGGCGGGGTCGTGTGCTGGGGCGCGGACACGCAGCCGAAGCCGACCCTCGTCCCGCTCCCCAATTCCAGGGCGCTCGCGGTCGGCGGTGCGCACGCGTGCGCGATGGACGCCGGCGGCTCGGTGCAGTGCTGGGGGCGCAACGACGTCGGTCAGCTCGCAACTGGCCCGACCGGCGTCGACGTGAACAGCCCGAAGCTCATCGGTGGGACCTTCACTTCGATCGTCGCGGGCGGTGGACACTCCTGCGCGATGCAATCCAATGGCGTCGTGAGCTGCTGGGGAGACAACACCCAAGGCGAGGTCGCGAACGGCGGCTCGGGGATGCCCTCTCCGGCTCCGAGCGCGGCGCAGTGTGGCTCGGCGAAGGGTGACACGGTGTTCGCCGGCATCGCGAATGGTGCCATCGTGAAGCCAGGCGGCGCGCTCATCGCCTGGGGGCGAAACGACGCGGGACAGTCGGGCATCGGCTACATCACCGGCCCGCTCACGACCGGGATGACGACCCCGCTCACCGGCGTCGTCGAGGTGACCTTTGGCTTCTTCCACGGGTGCTCGCGCCACACGGACGGCGCCGTGCGCTGCTGGGGGCTCGGAGACGGCGGGCAGCTCGGCAACGGGCAGCTCGCGACCAGCTACGCCGCCGTGACGACGACGGTCGCCGACGCGGTCAGCGTCGCGGCCGGCTGGTACCACACCTGCGCGGCCACCAAGGCGGGTCAGGTGCTGTGCTGGGGCCACGAGGATCACGGTCAGCTGGGGGACGGAGGCGCCGACGGCGCGCCGCGCCCGACGCCAGCCGTCGTCTCCGGGGTCTCCACGGCGGTCAAGGTCGTGGCGGGAGATCAACACTCATGCGCGCTGCTGAAGGGCGGCGGCGTCGTCTGCTGGGGGATGAACGACGTGGGGCAGCTCGGCGATGGAACGAGCGGCAACGACCGCGCGCTCCCTGTGACAGTGAAGCTCTGAGCGAGGCTCAGTCGGTCTTCACGACAACGCCCAGCGTCGTCGTCAGCTGCTGCTTCGTGCTGCCCGTAAGCCCGTCGGCGAACACCTTCTCGCTCGCCTGGTCGAGCCTGTTCTCGAGGCGCACGAGCAGGTTCTTGGTGGGCAGCGCCTCGAGCGTGAGCGTGCCAGTCATGATCGTGCCCTTCTTCGGGTTGCCGTCGGCGCCCACGAAGAGGCCGCCCGTCGCGCCGCCATGCTTCGCGTCGACGAAGTACTCGCCGCGCGCGGCGACCCCGAACTTGTCGCCCAGCCCGACCCGCGCGAGCACCGCGCCGCCGTACCAGCTCGCGGTGTGCTTGGTGTCGTCGGCGTGCACGATCTTCTCGGTGACGTAGGTGCCGTTGACGACGAGGCGCAGCGGGTCCACCGGGCGAAGGTCGACGACCACGTCGGCGAGGTGGCGCATCCGACCGTTGGCGCCCTTCACCGCGACGGTCGTCGAGGGAGTGTTGGGACCAGGCGGCACCACCGCGGTGTCGCTCTGCTCGGGCCCTCCGAGGTAGCCCACAGTGAGCGCCACCCGTTCACTTGGCACATACGCCACCGAGAGGCCGGCGCTCTTGCCGGTGTTGTTGTCGACCGAGTTGTTCCACCCGTTGACCAGCAAGAACTTGAGCGTCAGCTCCTTGGTCGCGAGGTAGTCGGCGCGGAGCCCGGTGTGAAAGAAGGGCTGCCCGAGGTTGAACATCACGCCGCGCGTGTAGTTGATGTTGAGGTGGCTCTGCGGCACCTCGTGCCCGTACACGGTGTCGAACTTGCCGAAGATCAGCGTGAGCTTGCCGTCCGGGCCGCCCGGACGAAACGAGCCATAGGCCTGCTGCACGACGGCGAGCCCCGACGCCTTGCCGGTCGCGTCCGCCAGCGCGAGGTTCGGCGTCGCGGAGCCGAAGCGCACCTGCCCGACGAAGCCCACCGGATCGGGGTCGATCGCGGTGTCGAGCCCGAACCACGCGACGTTGAACCCCTTGTACTGGTCGAACGCGCGGAACGTCGTGGGCGCGTCCGACGGCTTCGGCGCCTTCCAGCTGTGCGCGTAGTACGCGTCGACGAAAGCGCCGACGCGCACGCGCTCGAACCACGCGGGCTCCTTGGGCGCGGGCGCGGGGAGCGCGGCGGCCCCCACCGGCGGAGGCGCGACGGGCGGAGGCGCGTCCGCGGCGGACGCGAGGGAGGAGGTGAGCAGGACGACGGAGACGGCGGAGATCGAGCGACGCATTGCGCCAGAGCTTCGCCCCTCGAAATTTCGGAGAAGTTTCGCGTTCGCTTCCCACGGCGAAACAACGGACGCGGCGCATCACAGAGAATGCGCAACGAATTCGCCTATTTTTCTAGCGAATTTGACGCGGCGCGGGGTTGCTTCCGGCATGTTTCGTCGTCTAGAACGCGCGGGCCATGAACGAACCGACGCCGTCTCAGTCGATCGACAGCACCGAGAAGTACGACTTCTTCGGCGCGATCCAGGGCTACCTGGACGCCGCCTCGAAGGCCATCGATCTCGAGCCGTACATCCGCACGATCCTCTCGCAGCCCAAGAACGAGATCATGGTCCACTTCCCCGTGAGGATGGATGACGGCGCGGTGCGGCTCTTCAAGGGCTACCGCGTGCAGCACTCGAACATCATCGGCCCGTTCAAGGGCGGCATCCGCTACCACCAGGACGTCACGCTCGACGACTGCAAGGCGCTGGCGGCGATGATGACGTGGAAGTGCGCGCTGATGCGCTTGCCCTATGGCGGCGGCAAGGGCGGCGTGAAGTTCGATCCGCGCAGCGTGTCGAAGGGCGAGCTGCAGCGCATCACGCGCCGGTTCTTCTTCTCGCTCGGCTCGAACATCGGGCCCGACTTCGACATCCCCGCGCCCGACGTCGGCACGAACGCGCAGTGCATGGCGTGGGCGATGGACACCTACGCGAACACCGTCGGGCACTTCAACAAGCAGGCGGTCAAGGGCGTCGTCACCGGCAAGCCGATCTCGTCGGGCGGCACGCTCGGCCGCGAGAAGGCGACGGGCCAGGGCGTCGTGCACTGCATCACCGAGTGGGCGCGCGAGACGTCGTTCGATCTCGAGGGCGCGACCATGATCGTCCAGGGCTTCGGCAACGTCGCGTCCAACGCCGCGGTCATCCTGGCCAAGCTCGGCGTCTCGACGATCGCCGTCGGCGATCACTCGGGCTACCTCGCGAACCCCGAGGGCTTCAACGCGCACAAGCTCGCCGACTGGGTCGCCGAGCACCGCTCGATCGCGGGCTACCCGGGCGGCAAGCCGATCAGCCGCGACGACTTCTTCGCGATGAAGGCCGATCTCTTCGTCCCCGCCGCGCTCGAGAACCAGATCGGCGAGCACGAGGCGCGGCTGCTCAACGTGAAGCTGGTGGCCGAGGGCGCGAACGGCCCGACGACGCCCGCGGGCGAGCGCGTGCTCGAGGAGCGCGGCATCACGGTGCTGCCCGACGTGCTCGCCAACTCGGGCGGCGTCACCGTCAGCTACTACGAGTGGGTGCAGAACAAGCGCTCCGAGAGCTGGACGCTCGAAGAGGTCGACGAGAAGCTAGAGATCGCGATGAAGCGCGCCTACGCCGACGTGACGGCCATGGCGCGGTCGCGCAACCTGTCGCTGCGCATCGCGGCGTATGCGGTCGCGCTGAAGCGCATCCAGTCGGTGTACCGCGAGCGCGATCTGTTCCCGTGAGCGACGGCGCGCGCGGTCAGCCGAGCTCGGTGACCGCGCGCACGAACCCGGGCGCTTGCGCCTCGATCGACAGGCGCGCCTCGACGTCGCGGCGCGCCGACGTCGCGAGGCGAGCCCGCAGCGCGCGATCGTCGAGCAGCCGCGACAGCGCGGTCGCCCACTCCTCGGTCGTGGTCGCCGTCAGCGCGTTGTCGTCGTGTCGCATCAGCTCGGCCGCGCCGCCGACCGGGCTGCCGACGCACGGGACGCCGCACGCGAAGTACTGCACCTGCTTGAAGCCGCATTTCCCGCGGCTCCACGCGTCGTCGACGAGCGGCGCGATCCCGACGTCGATGCGCTGAAAGTCCTCGATCTCTCGCGCCTCGCTCCACGCCACGCTCTCGAGCTCGACGCCGGGGATGGACAGCTGACGAGCCGCGCCGACGAGCCGCACCTTGAAGCGTCGACCCTCGCGGGCGAGCCGCTCGAGCGCTGGCAGGACGAGGTCGAGGTGCGTCGCCGTGCTGTGCGTGCCGATCCAGCCGACGACCGGCGCGTCGTGCCCGTCGACCCAGGCGCCGTCGAGGCGGCCCGGCAGCGGCGTCCACGCGTCGCGCGGCACCACGGTCGGGAGCACGACGACGTCGCCGTGGTACGCGCGCGCCCAGCGGGCCAGGTGATGGCTCCCCGCGATGACCCGCCGCGCTCGCCGCACGATGTCGAACGACTTGGACGGCGACTTCAGCAGGCGCGCGGCGAGCGGCGCGGCGGAGACCCGCTGCTGTCCGGGATCCGTCATCCAGATCGCGTCGTCGAGATCGAACACGAGCGGCAACGAGAGCGCGTCGGTCAACGCGCGCTCGACGATCGCGGGCCCGAGCAGCATCGCCTCGCGCTGGATGAAGACCGCGTCGTAGCGCCGCGCGCGCGTGAGCAGCGCCGCCCGCCGCGCCACGGCGAGGGCGAGCGCGCGCGCCTTCGCCAGCTTGCCGCGCCGGGCGTAGAAGTCGCGGAACACCTCGTCGGTCAAGAACGGAACAAAATCTACATCAACGCCCGCGGACCGGAGCGCGGGGAGGTACGACGCGAGCCGAAAGCGCGTACACGCCGCGCCCGTGGGGTACGTCGCGAGCGCGAGGAGCCGCACGCTCGCTCGCTCAGCGCTTCGCCGAGGGGGCGGGCCGCGAGGTGCCGTTGGCGACCCACGCGCGCTCGAGCCCGACCGCGGCGTTCGTCAGCGTGACCTTGCCCTTGCCCGCCGTCAGCTGCACCGTGTCGCCCCACTGGGCCACGGGCGGCAGGGTGATCGAGCGCTGACCCTTCAGCGCCGCGAGCCCGGCGGCGTCGGCGGAGAACACCGCGATTCCGGCGCCCGCCAGCGCGCTCGCGAGGCCGCTCGGGAGGGCCGCGCCGATGACGACGCGCACGCTGGCGTCCAGCTCGCCGACGCGCGTCGCGAGGGCGCGCGCGCTGTCGGCCGACGCGAGCAGCGCCACCTCGGCGCCGCCAGGCTCGGGGAGCGCCTCGACGAGGTCGAACGTCGTCGTCTTCCAGCCGCGCGGCGCCGGGGCGGCGAGCGGTTTGTCGCGCTTCGGGGCGCCCGCCTCGGGCTTGCGCTCGCGCGTGACGAGCACGTCGTCGGTCGGCAGCACCCGCGGGATCGTCACGCGCACTGGGCGCTTGAACGCGCGCGGATCGCCGAGCGTCCCCGTCGCGACCGCGTAGGCGAGCGTCTCGGCGGACGCGACGATGAACCCCGGCGCGAGCGGCTCGGGATCGCAGGTGCGCAGCGACGTGCGCCCCGGCCCGACCGGATAGAGCTCGCCCGCCATCACGCGACGATCCGGCTCGACGATGCGCGCGCCGGTCGCGGCGAGATCGGCGAGCGCGCCCGACTGCGCCAGCACCTCGAGGGCCTGACGCGAAGGCGGCGCGACGAGGAAATCGAGGCGCGACGGCACGCGCTTCGATTTGAGCAACGCCGCCGCGGCCAGCAGGTCGCGGAGATTGGTGCCCGAGTCGCCGCCCAGGATCGCCTGGTGGATGGGCTTGCCCGCGAGATCGCGCACCGAGCGCACCTGCCCCTGCTCGTCGCAGATCAGCGGATCGACCGTGCCGAGATCGAGCGTCACCGCGTCGTCGCACGGCGCGCCTTGATCGGCGAACAGCGTGCGGTGCGCCTTCGAGCGGCGCTGATCTCGCAAGAAGCTCTCGGTCTTCTCGTCGGACAGGAACAGCCCCGCGGCGGCGCCCAGCATCGGCGCCGCGCCCGCGAGCACCGCGCGCTCGGAGACGTTCAGCAGCTTGGCGCTCTGGCCCGCGAACTCGAGGACGACGGGCGCGCGGTGGCGCTCTTCGATCCGCTTGACCACGTCGCCGATGCCTCGACGCACGAGCTCGAGCGCGACGTCGCGAGCGCACACGAACGGCCGCGTTCGTCCCGAGATGAGGATCTGCACGGAGCGCGGCGGCCGTAGCCACACCGAGCCCTGCGCGAGCGCCTGCGCGAGCTGCCCCGGCGACGCCAGGAGCACCAGCATGCCGACACCGCCGAGCGGCGCGAGGCGCGGATCGTCGGTGAGCGCGAGGCGCGCGGGCGAGCCGAACCGCTCGAGGTGCACCGGCGCGGGGAAGCCGATCCCGGGGCGGGCGACCTGGACGCCGGCGGAGAGCATCTCGGGGACGACCGCGGACCACGCGCCCGCGGCGACCTTGGAGTTCCACGCGACGTCGGTGACGCAGACGCCGTCGTAGGCGACGGCGACCTCGAGGGGGGTTTTCTTGAGGCCCGCGGCGACCGCCTCGACATAGGCGCGCGTCGGCGCCCGCGAGAGGATCACCTGATCGACCTTGACCTGGACGAGATCGCCCCTCAGCTGAGGATCGGCGGCCCGCCCGGCCAGGATCTTTTGGGGCATCGTGCGAGGCGGATCGCCTGCTCGCGCGCGCATGTTGGAAGTTCCGAGCTCCGACGTTTCGTGGGTTTCGTGGCGCCCGGCGCCGCTTCGGACGGCTGCGAGCGGCCAGGGAAGTTATCCGCTCGAAAGCCAGGGGGTCAAGCGAGCCTTTTGGAAAGAACTTCCCGAAAGGGTGCGCGCCCTCGTAATCTGCCGCACCACGATGTTCAAAGAAGCGCTCGCGCACGTGGTCGACGGGACCGAGGGCGGCCTCGCCGGCCTGCTGATGGATTTTCAAGGTGTCGCGGTCGAGACCTACACGAAGCCTGGCGCGGCGCTCGACATGGACATCGTCGGCGCCGAGTTCTCCGTCGTGATCAAGTCGATCCAGCGCGCCGCCGAGTCGCTCGAGGCCGGTCGCGCGCAAGAGGTCGCGGTCAGCGTCGACAAGATGATCACGGTGATCCGCGTGCTGAACTCCGACTACTTCGTCGCGCTCGCGATGGCGCCGGACGGCAACATCGGCAAGGGGCGCTACCTGCTGCGCACCGCCGCGCCGAAGCTCCTCTCCGAGCTCGAATGACCACGAGGCCCGGCGAGGTCGTCTCGCTGCCACGCCGCGAGCCGCCGCGCGTGCTCGTCGTGTCCGGGCCCAACCTCCAGCTGCTCGGCCACCGCGAGCCCGAGATCTACGGCGCGACGACGCTCGACGAGATCCACGCGCGCCTGACCGAGGTCGCGCGCGGCGACGGCGCGTCGGTCGTCGCGCGGCAGAGCAACTCGGAGGGAGAGCTGGTCACGTGGGTCGGCGAGGCCGCGCGCGACGGGTTCCACGGCGTGCTGATCAACCCGGGCGCCTACACGCACACGAGCATCGCGCTGTTCGACGCGGCGAGGGCCTGCGGCCTGCCGCTCGTCGAGGTGCACCTGTCGAACCCCGACGCGCGCGAGGCGTTCCGTCGGCGGAGCTTCGTCGCGAGGGCCGCGATCGCGCGCGTCGCCGGCTTCGGGTGGCGCTCGTATGAGCTCGGGTTGCTGGGGCTGCTCGCGCACCTCGGTCGCCCCGCGCCGCGCGCGCGCGCCCGCGCCAAGGTCGCCGTCCTGAAGAAGCCGCGCTGAGGTCGGAACCTCAGCGCGCGCCGAGCGTCGAGAGAAAGTCGGCGATCTTCGACAGCGGCAGCACCTCGTTCGCGAGGCCCGCGCGCACCACGGCGCCAGGCATCCCGTACACGACCGCGCTCTCCTCGCTCTCGGCGACGACGAGCCCGCCCGCCTCGCGGATCGCGCGCGCGCCCGCCAGGCCGTCGTCTCCCATGCCCGTCAGCACGACGCCGCACACGTCGAGCGCGGGAGCCGCGAGCTGGGCGACGCTGCGGAGCAGGCGATCGGCGCTGGGGACGTAGCGATCGTTCGTGCCCGGCGCGCCCGTCCGCAGCCGGAGCTCGGCGCCCACGCGGACGATCTCCATGCACTGGCGACCGGGGCACACGTAGCCGCGCTGCGCCGCCACGAGGTCGCCCTCCTGCCCCTCGGTGACGCGAAAGGAGCCCCGCTTGTCGAGCCGCTCGGCGAACGTCCGCGTGAACTTGTCGGGCATGTGCTGCGCCACCAGCACGGAGGCGGGGAGCCGCGGCGACAGCCTGGAGAACACCTCGAGCAGCGCCGTCGGCCCGCCGGTGCTCGAGGCGACGCCGATGACGAGCCTCGGGGTGCCGCTCGGTTGCTCGCTCGGGGGCGGTGTCTCCCGTGGGCGCACGCTGCGCGCTTCGGGGGCCGCGCGCCGCAGGTTGCGGACGAGGCGCACCTTCTCGAGCAGCTCGGTGCGCACGTCGGCGCCCTCGGGGGCGACCTGGCGCTCGGGCTTCGCGACGAAATCGATGGCGCCGAGCTCGAGCGCCTTGAAGACGTTCTCCTTCTGGCTGTAGCTCGACACGACGATCACCGGCGTCGGCTGCTTGGCCATCAGGATCCGCAGGAAGGTGAAGCCATCCATGCGCGGCATCTCGAGGTCGAGCGTGATGACGTCGGGCTTCAGCTGCGCGACGAGCCGCAGCGCCTCGTCGCCGTCGGACGCCTTGCCGATGACCTCGGCGTCGTCGCTCCCCGCGAAGATCTCGGCGATGTTTCGGCGGTTGAACGCCGAGTCGTCGACGACCAGCACCCCCAGCTTCTTCTTGTCGTTCATCGGACCCCCTTCTTCGGCTCGGAGTCGGTCGGTGGGCGTCGGTACACGAACGTGTCCGCGAGCTGCACGGGCTCGAACGGCCCCGGCTCGGCGAGCAGCGACTCGGAGTGGCCGAGCATCAGGAAGCCCCCCGGCACGAGCCGCTCGAACAACAAGCCGAGCACCGCCTTTCTCGCCTCGGGCACGAGGTAGATGAGCAGGTTGCGGCAGAACACGGCGTCCGCGCGGCCGACCACGCTCGCGCGCACCTCGTCGAGCAGGTTGAGCTGGGAGAACGTGCACATGTCCTGCAGGTGACCTCGGACGCGCGCGCCGTCCTCGTGCGGCTCGAAGCTCGACGAGGCGGCGAGCCCGGGCGAGCCGCGGAACGAGCCCTTGCCGTAGACCGCGCGCCGCGCGAACGCGACGCAGCGCTTCGACAGATCGGTGCCGAGCACGCGGAGGTCCCAACCCTCGAGGTCGGGCGCCTCGGACAGCAGGATCGCGAGCGAGTAGGCCTCTTCGCCCGTGGCGCAGCCCGCGCTCCAGACGGTCAGCCGACGCCGCGACGCCGCGAGCTCTCGGAGCCTTGGCACGATCTCGCGGCTGAACGCGGTCAGCTGGTACTCTTCTCGAAAGAAGTAGGTCTCGTGCGTCGTGACGAGGTCGAGCGCCTCCTCGATCTCGCGGCGAGCCGCCGGGGTGTCGCGCCGCAGCAGGTCGGCGTACCCGCCGAACGTCTCGGCGCCGGTCGCGATCACGCGATCGCGCAGCTTGCGCTCGATCGCAGGCCGCGCGTCCTCGCCGAGCGCCAGCCCGGCCACCTCCCGGAAGAGCTCGACGAGGCGCCCGGCGTCGTGCGCGTCGAGCGTGGGCGGCTGGGAGGGGACGGGCTTCATGGAGTGGCCTCGACCGCGGCGGACACGACGCCGAGCTTCTCGAGGTCGAGCACGAACGTGCGGCGCTCGCCCTGTGTGGCGACGCCGACCAGCGCGCGTCGAGCGGCGTACGCGCCGAGCTCGGGGGGCGGCCTCAGCTCGGCCCCGCGCGTGCCGAACACGTCGGTCACCGCGTCGACGACGAGCGCGACCAGCCCGCGCGGGGTGCGCGCGACGATCCACTTCGAGCGCGGCGCCTCTCCCTGCACCCCGAAGCTCGCGCGCAGATCGACGACCGGCACGACGTCGCCGCGAAATTCGGTGACCCCGAGCACGTGCTCTGGCAGCCGCGGCAAGCGATCGAGCGGGAGCGGGTTGACGATCTGCACGACCTTCGAGATGTCGATCGCGTAGCCCACCTCGCCGAGGGTGAAGCCGACGAGGCTCTTCTGCGGGTTGGAGGCGGCGCGGTCGCGCGGCATCAGAGCACCTTCAGCACGGCGGCCAGCGACAGCAGGATCAGCAGCTGATCACCTTGTCGTCCGAGCCCGACCACGTGCTCCGACACGGTGCCGCCGAGCGCGGTCGCGGGCTCGATCTCTTGCTCGGCTAGCCGCACGACGTTGAGCACCTCGTCGACGAGGAGACCGATCGTCTCGTCGTGCGGCGCGCGGACGAGCAGCACGCGGGCGCGGCGCACGCTCGCGGGAGCGACCGGCCTCGCGCGCTTGCCGAAGCAGACGCCGAGATCGAGCACCGTCACGAGCATGCCGCGGACGCTCGAGATCCCCAGCACGGCGCGCGGCGCCCGCGGGACGAACGTGGTCGACGGCGGCGACAGCAGCTCGCGCACGTCGGCGAGGGGCAGCGCGAAGACCTCGTCCGCGACGCGGAACGCGAGGTGCTCGGTGACGTGCTCCCACTCGAGCGAGTGGGCGCGCCGCGCGAGGCGAGCTGCCGGGGTGCGCGCGAGATCGGCCACGGGTCACGCCGATGATGCCACGTCCTTCAGGCGTGAATCCGTCTTTCGAGCCTCGCCGCCGCTCATCGCCTCGTCGATCAGCGCGGGCGCGTCGAGCACCAGGCCCACGCGCTGATCGCCGAGCGACGCCGCCCCCGCGAAGCCCCGCACGCCCGCGAGCGAGCGCCCGAGCGGCTTGATCACGATGTCCTGCTGGCCCTCGAGGAAATCGACCACGACGCCCAGGCGCCGCGCCCCCGCCGACACGACCAGCACGAACCGGCTGCGGCCCCGCGGCCGCGCGGTCAGCTCGAAGAGCGCGTGCAGGTGCACGAGCGGCAGCGACGCTCCGCGCAGCGTCATCACCTCGCGCCCGTCGACCGTCCTGCTCGCCGCCGGATCGTACGCGAGGGCCTCCTCGACCGCCGACAGCGGCACCGCGAACGTCTGGCCGCCAGCCTCGACCAGCAGCGACGAGAGGATCGCGAGCGTGATCGGCAGGGTCACCGTCATCTTGGTGCCGATCCCTGGCTCGCTCTGCACATCGATCACGCCGCCCAGGCGGGAGATGTTGGTCTTGACCACGTCCATCCCCACGCCGCGCCCCGCGAGCATGTCGGCCTGGCCCTTCGTCGAGAACCCCGGCAAGAAGATGAGCCCGAGCAGCGCGCGATCGTCGAGCTCGGCTGCGCCCGTCTCGTCGAGGAGCCCACGCGCGAGCGCGATCTCGCGGATCCGCGCCCGATCGATGCCGCGCCCGTCGTCCTCGATCTCGATCCAGACGTGGCTGCCCTTCTGGAACGCGTTGATCGCGATCGTGCCGACCTCGGGCTTCCCTAGCGCCACGCGATCATTGATCTGCTCGATGCCGTGATCGATCGCGTTGCGGACCATGTGCATCAGCGGATCGCTCAGCTCTTCGACGATCAGCTTGTCGAGCTCCGTCTCGGCGCCGGTGATCACGAGGCTCACCTGCTTGCCGGCCTCGCGCGACGCCTGGCGCGCGACGCGCCCGAGCTTGTCGAAGATCTGCCCGATCGGGACCATCCGCACCTCGAGGATGCCGTCCTGCACCTCGCCGAGGTGCCGCTCGAAGCTCCGCTGCAGCCGGTACAGCTCGAACCCCAGCTCGCGGAGCGACGGGTTCGCGCGGACGCGCTCGGTGATGCGGGCGAGCGACGAGCGCACGATCGAGAGCTCGCCGACCACGTTCATCAGCGAGTCGAGCTTGCGGATGTCGACGCGCACCGTCTGGGACACCGATCGCAGCGACAGCCCCGCCGCGCCGCCCTCTGCCGCGGCGACCGGCTCGTCGAGCTCCTCGCGCGCGCGCGGCGACAGCTCTGCGTCCTCGGCGCGCGACCGGGGCGGCGCGTCGGTCGGGTCTCGGCGACGGTCGACCTCCTCGACCGTCACGCGCTCGCGCTGCAGCGTCGCCGTGATCTCCTCGTGCGTCGCCCGCGAGGCCAGCAGCAGCTCGAGCTCGATGCTCTCTGCGTCTCCGCCGTCGCCGGTAGGCAGGTACGTGACGATCTCGCCGAGCGGCTTCGCGCGGGCCTTGAGCGTCTCGAGCTCCTCGTCGATCGTCAGCAGGTTGAAGCTCGCGCGGACCCGGAACAGCGAGAAGCCGCTCGAGATGCAGGTCCGCAGGCGGTGCTCCTCGTACTCGGTCAGCACCGCGAGCAGGCTCGGATCGAGATCGTACGCCGCCGAATCGCGCGCGCCCGGCGCGACGCTGCGGCGGACCGCCTTCGCGAGGTCGGCGAGGAACTTGTCCGCCGCGCCGAACAGCGACTCGTCCGGCTCTCGCTCGAGCGTCAGGAGCTGGCCGTAGACGTCGAGCGCGCGGAACAGGAGATCGAGCACCTCTCGCGTCAGCTCGACGCGGCCGAGCCGCAGGTCGTCGAGCACCTCCTCGAGATCGTGCGAGAGCGTCGCCATGCGCGACGCCCCGAACAGCCCCGCGAGCCCCTTCAGCGTGTGGACCCCGCGAAAGACGTCGTTGACCAGCTCGGGCGACGACTGGCCCCGCCGCGCCACCTCGTCGAGCGCGAGGAGATCCCGCGAGAGGCCCTCGACGATCTCCTGCGCTTCGGAGAAGAACTCCTCGCGCGCCTTGTCGGTCACATCCGCCACGCCGCCGTCGACGATAGCGGAACCCGCGGCGCGACGGAGCGCGACGGCCCGGATCGCCGTTGACCCGGCGACCTGGGCGTTCTAGTCACACTGTAACGAGGTCGGTCGCCATGCCCGTGCAAGTCCCGCAGGTTCGTATCCTCGTCGTCGATGACGACAAGGCCATCTGTGAGTACGTCCAGACCGTCCTCGAGAAGGACGGCTACTCGGTCAAGACCCTGAGCAACCCGCTCGCCGCCGAAGAAGAGGTGCGCCACGGCGATTTTCACCTGATCTTGCTCGATCTGATGATGCCGAAGCTCGACGGCATCGAGGTCCTGAAGAAGATCCGCAAGCTCGACAGCGACGTGGCCGTCGTGATCTTCACCGGGTTCCCGACGCTGGACACCGCGGTCGCCGGCATGAAGCTCGACATCGTCGACTACATCAAGAAGCCCTTCCAGGTCGAAGATCTCCGCGAGGTCGTCGCCCGCGTGATGAAGAAGAAGGGCCTCGCGCGCACGCCCGAGGAGCAGCTCCACAAGGTGATCGGCGACACGATCCGCAACATGCGCAAGGATCAGAAGCTGACCTTGAAGCAGATGAGCAAGCGCACGGGGCTGTCGGTGTCGCTGCTGTCGCAGATCGAGCGCGCCGAGTCCTCCGCGTCGATCCAGAGCCTCTACAAGATCGCGTGCGCGTTCAACGCGCGCATCCAGGATCTGTTCGGCGAGCTCTGAGCGAGCGCCTCGGCGTGGACAGTCGCGGCGCGTCGTGAGAAGAGCCGGTCGCTTGCGACGCTCCGTCCGCTCACCCTCCCTGCTCGCGCTGTGCGCCGCGCTCTCGGCGTGCGGCTCGACGCCCGCCGACACCACGTTCGCGCCGTACACCGATCTTCACGTCGATCCCGAGACGTTCCGTGGCGAGCTGCCCTGCGGCACCGCGCCGGGCGCGATGCGCTCGTACGTCGTCAAGCTCTGGGACGTCACGGGTCAGGCCGCGGTCGACCTCACCGGCGCGACCCCGATCATCGTGTCGCAGCCCACCCAGTGCGCGCAGTCGGCGGCCTTCTCGGTCGTGCAGCCGGGGAGCTTCTACGTGGGGACCATCGACGCCTACGACATCCCGAGGCCGTGCCTCGACGCGGCGTCCTGCGGCGCCGTCACGGCGCCCGTGGCGTCGACCGACTGCGGCTTCGGCAAGGGGCCAGAGGTGCCTCCGCCCCCGCCGCTCGAGGGAGAGGTGTTCGGGCCGCCCGACGCGACCCAGTCGATCTACCTCCGACGGGTGCTGCTGCGCGGCTGTCGAGCGATGCAGCGCGCGTCCTCTGCGGCGACGTCTTCCACGCGCGCGCTCGTCGCGGGCGTCGGGTGCGGGACGGGCGTCGACCAGGTCGAGCGGCTGAAGATCGTGCGGGCGGATGCGGCGACGTTCGATTTGTTGTGCGGCGATCCGCTGCCGCTCGCGACGGTCGGCGCGACCGGCTCGCGCGCGTCGATCTTCGCCTACGCGCCGCAGGCCGAGTCGCCGCGCTGGGGGACCACCTGCGAGGTGGGCGCGACCGCGCTCGCCTGCGCGCCGCTGTCCGATCGCGGCGCGATCGTCGTCCGTGGCGCGGACGTGTGCGGGGGCGCCACGGGTGATTTTCATGTGCGCGCCGTGGGCGGCGCCGCCGAGGCCACCGCGCCGTGCGCTGGCGAGGCGTCCCTGGCGAGCCTGCCGGTCGCGGCCTACACGCTGCTCGTCGACGGCGGGGGTCAGGCGTCGTGCAAGGCCGTCGTGTCACCCGGGCAACAGACCGTCGCCACCTGCGTCCGCTAGTCGCGCGGCGCCACCGCGCCGGGGCGGGCTTCGCCGAGCTGGCCGCGGTCGTTGAGCCCGAAGCACGCGACCTCGCCGTCGAGCGACAGCGCGCACGTGTGGCGGCTCCCCGCGGTGATCGCGCCGATCCGCGCGACCTCGAGCACCCGGCGGGGCTCGTGCGTCGTGACGAAGCCGCCGTCGCCCAGCTGTCCGTCCTGGTCCCAGCCCCAGCACCGCGCCTCGTCGCCGTCGACCCGCGCGCAGGTGTGCCCGTTGCCGGCGGTGAGGGAGAGCGCGCGCAGCCCGTCGATGCGGGTCGGCGTGAGGACCTCCGCGCGCGCGGGCTGACCTGCCTGCCCGTCCTGGTTCCGGCCCCAGCACGACACGCTCCCAGCTCCGTCGCGGATGCAGGCGTGCTCGCGCCCGACCGCGAGCTCGACCGCACCGGCGCGCCAGGCGACGACCGGGCGACGATTGGGAGCCTTGTTGCCGCCGCCGAGCTGTCCGTGATCGTTGAGCCCCCAGCAGACGACCTTGCCGCCCGTCACAAGCGCGCACGTCGTGTCGAGGCCCGCGCCGAGGGCGACCGCGCCCTCGACGGCGACCGACGCGGGCGCGCGCGACGTCTCCACGCCGAAATTTCCCCAGCAGACGACGCCTCGGTCGCGCGTGATGGCGCACGTATGGCGCATCCCGGCGGCGACCGCGATGGCGGACACGCCCGGCACGACCGCGGGCCTCCACGGGGCCTCGTCGGCCACGCCTCGCTCGCCGTGCGTGTCGCTCCCCCAGCAGGCGATCTCGCCGCCCTCGAGGACCGCGCACGTGTGGTCGCCGCCGGCAGAGAGCGCGGTGGCCCTCGCGGGGAGCGGCACGGCGCGCGCGCCGACGGACAGATCCGCCGCCTCCGCGCCCAGCTGCCCCGCGTCGTTCGAGCCCCAGCACCTCACCTCGCCGCTCGACGTTCGCGCACACGTGTGGTGCCGCCCCGCGCTGAGGGCCACGATGTGCACGCACGCGCCCCGCGCGTCGCACGTGCCGCCGCGCTCGCACGCCGAACCCTCACGGGCTGGCTGCTCGACCGGGGCCCCGCGCTGGCACGCGCGCACGCGGCACGCGGCGCCGCTGGGGACGGCGGGCACGTCGGCCAGATCCTCGCGCGAGACGAGCGCGCCGCCCTCGCACGCTGCGCGCCGACAGTCTCCGGCGACCTGCTGGTCGTCGGGCAGCGGTCCGGGGGGCAGGGACCTCGTGACGCACCGCCCGGCCTCGCACGCGCGCCGGGCGCACGGACCCGCTTCACCGCAGTCGCCGTGTCCCGCGCACTCGGCGGCGGCGGGGCGAGGCGCGCCGGGCGGTGGACCCGACGCGCACGACGCGAGCCACACGAACACCAGCCACATCGAGCGCATCGCGCGTCAGCGTAGCGAAAGAGCGGTCACTCGACGATGAGCGTGCCGACGCCCTTGTCGGTGAACAGCTCGGCGATCACCGAGTGGGGCACCCGCCCGTCCAGCAGGTGGACGCGCCGCACCCCGCCGCGGAGCGCGGAGCGAGCAGCCGCGACCTCGGGCTCGTCGCGCGCGGACAGCGACGAGATCGTCGCCTCCGAGACCAGCTCTCCGCCCTCGAACAGGCCCGGCGCGCTGCCCACGAACACCAGCTTCTCGGCGCGCAGCGCGACCGCGATCGCGGCCGCCGCGGCGGGCAGCGAGAGATCGACCGACGCGCCGTCGTCGGCCCGCGCGAACGGCGCGATGACGGGCACGTACCCCTTGTCGAGCAGCACCTCGACGAGCGTGGGATCGACGGCGGGGACGAGGCTGCCGTCGGGCTCGCGGCGCGCCCGCAAGAAGCCGCCGTCGGTCCCGGACACCCCCACGGCGCGCGCGCCGTCGCGGTTCACGAGCTGCACCATCTCCTCGGTCAGCGCCGCCGCCTCGGGCCCCGCCGCGTGGACGATGAGCGGCGCCAGCCCCGCCGACGCGAGCAAGTTCACGTCCGCCGCGAAGGTGGCGCGTCGCGACGACGTCGCGAGCTGCGCGGGCCCGCACGCGATCACCGCGCGCGTCCCCGCGAACGCCGCGATGTAGGACAGCGCCTCGACGAGCAGCGCGCGCTTGAACCCCGGCGTGTAGTTGGTCAGCCGATCGTCGCGCGTGACCGTGCCGTCATCAGCCGCGGTGATCGCCCGCGCGTAGTCGGCGTTGATCTTCACGTAGTCGTACGAGAGATCGCAGCCGTACGCCGTCGCCGTCGCGCCGCCGTCGCCCGGCAGGGAGATGTCGACGTGGACCTCGGGCTCGCGCATCTTCGCGCCGAGCGCCGCGCGCGCGCCGTCGACCGGCGCGCCGTCGACGAAGACGGCGATCCCTTGCAGCTTCACGCTGCACCCCGCCGCGTCGACGCGGTGACCTCTCGACCCGGCGCGCGCGCCGAGCGCCGCGACGACGCGCCCCCAGTTCGGATCGGCGCCGAAGACCGCGGCCTTCACGAGCGGAGAGCCCGCGACGGCGCGCGCGAGATCCCTCGCCACGTCTTCGGTGGGCGCGCCCCGGACCTCGACGGTCAACAGTCGCGACGCGCCCTCTCCGTCCTCGGCGACGGCGCGGGCGAGCTCGGACAGCGCCTCGGCGATCGCGCGCTCGAACGCGACGAGCTCGTCAGCGGACAGCGCCACGCCGCTCGCCCCGTTCGCGAGCGCGAACACCGCGTCGTTGGTGCTCGTCTCTCCGTCGATCGTCAGGCTCCCGAACGAGCCGGGCAGCGCGCGATCGAGGGCCGCGCCGAGCGTCGCCTCGTCGAGCGCGGCGTCGGTCGTGATCACGGCCAGCACCGTCGCGAGCTCGGGGTGTACCATCCCCGAGCCCTTCGCGAACGCCGAGAGCCGCACCACGCCGCGCGGCGTCTCGACCGCGCGCGCCGCGAGCTTGACCCGGGTGTCGGTCGTGAAGATCGCCTCGGCCGCGGCCTCGATGGCGGGTCCGAGCGCCGCCACGAGGCGCGGAGCCGCGTCGCAGAGCTTCTTCGCGGGGAGGCGGACGCCGATGACGCCCGTCGAGGCCGCGAGCACCGTCGCCACGTCGACGCCGAGCTCGCGGGCGACCGCGCCCCGGACGAGGGCGCTGTCCGCGAGGCCCGCCGCGCCGGTGAGCGCGTTCGCGTTGCCGCTGTTGAGCACGAGCGCCCGGACCGACGTGGAGGGCAGCAGCGCGCGCGCCTCGAGGACGGGCGCGGCCGCCGCGAGGTTGGTCGTGAAGCGCCCGACGCAGACGGCGGGCCGATCGCTGGCGACGAGCGCGAGATCCTTGCGAGCGGCCTTGATGCCAGCGTGGACGCCCGCATACGAGAACCCGCGCGCCGACTCCATGATGGCGCGGCTCATGGTGGAGCGCGCGGCGGGCCGCAAGGCCCGAAAGTCCGCGTCGTGTCGCGGGTATGATAGGATGGAGTCGTGCAATTTCGCCGCGCGCTCCTGATGTTCGCAGGCCTGGGCGCGCTCGTCGCCGCCTGCGCCGGCGGAGAGGATACGACGCCCGAGATCGTGACCCTCGATCCGGCGGGGTCGGGCGGAGCGTCGAGCGCGGGCGGCGCGCCGGGAGACAGCGGCGCCGCGGGCGAAGGTGACTCGGGCGCCGACGGCGGCGTCGGTCAATTCCCCGACGCATCGGGTGGAGCGTCGGGCGCGGGCGGCATCGGCGCCGCGGGGTTCCCCTCGGAGTGCTCGCCCGGCGCGAAGGATCAGATGGGCCCGTGCGGCAACTGCGGGACGATGACCCGCACCTGCAGCGCCACCGGCTCCTGGGGCGAGCCCGCGTGCGAGGGCGCGGGAGAGTGCAAGGCAGGAGACAAACAAACCGAACCATGTGGGCACTGCGGCGACAAGACCCGCACGTGCAACGCCGCCTGCAAGTGGGACGCGTTCGGGGGCTGCTCGGGAGAGGGCGCGTGCGCGCCGGGGTCGACCCAGGCCGGCGGCTGCGAGGGTTGCCAGCAGCAGGTCTGCGGCAACGACTGCAAGTGGGGCGGCTGCGCGCTCAAGCCCGGCAACGAGTGCACCTGGGACGAGGGCAAGCACTTCAAGTGCTGCGGCACGGGCCAGTGGTCGTTCTGCTCGGCGTCTTGCAAGTGGAACCCCTGCGGCTCGACGTCGACGAGCAACTGCCCCTGACGAGGTCGCGCACCCGTGCGCAAGCTCCACGCCGCCGCCGACCACCCGATCGTGCGCTGGCTGGCGCGCGCTCTGCTCGGGCTGCTCGCGCTCGTCGGCGCGTTGCCGTTGCTCGCCGTGCTCGCGCTCCGGGCTCCTGTCGTTCAGGCTCGCCTCGAGCGCGAGGCCAAGGCCGTCTTGCTGCGCGAGCTCGGGCTCACCTGCTCGTTCAGGGCGGAGGTGAGGCTGCTCCCCCCCGAGGTCGTCCTGCGCGACGTCGTGGTCCCCGCGACCGACGGCCCCGCGCCCGCGCTCACCACGCCGCTCGCGCGAGCGCGCCCGAGGCTGTTCTCGCTCCTCTCGGGTCGCCTCGACGCCGGCGAGATCACGCTGGAGGCGCCGCGTGTCCGGCTCGTGGCCGACGCGAGCGGCGTGACGAACGTCGCGTACAGGCTCCCTCCGGCCAAGGCTCCGCGTCCGGTCTCGATCGAGCCGCCGCTGCGTCGCCTCTCGGTGCAGGGCGCCTCTGTCGATCTGTCGCTGCCCGGCCTGCGCGTCGAGGCATCGTCGCTCACCGCGCTCGTGTCGCTGCGCTCGGGGCCGGTCGCCGACGTGGCGCTCGAGCTCGAGCGGGGCAAGCTCACGCGCGCGCGCGACGGTCACGTCGACGAGGACGTCGTCTGCGGGCTGGGGCTGGACGCGACCGTGTCGTCCACCCGCGCCGTCATCCGTCGCCTCGACCTCGCCGCTGGGCTCGATCCGGAGGGCGCCGCTTCGCCGTCGTGTGAGGCGCTCGACGACGCGACGCGCGCGTCGCTGTCCCTCTCCGAGGTCGATCTCGCGCTCGAAGGCGCCGCGCCCGCGGGTCACGCGCGCCTGCGAGTCGACCTCCCGCTGTGGCCGCTCGACCGGGTCACGCCGCCGACCGCGCCGCGCATCTCCGGGCGCGCCGCGCTCGAGCTCGAGCTCGACCACGACGGCTCGATGACGCTCCCGAGGGGGCGCGGCACGCTCCACGTCGACGAGCTCGCGTTCACCGATGGGGGCGTCTCGCACCTGGCGGCGCACGCGGTCGACGCGGTCGTGGTCTCGGGCGGCACCGCCGTCGAGCTCGAGCGCGCAGACGTCCGGTGGGGCGGCGGCGAGGCGCGCCTCACCCACGCTCGCGTCGCGGTGCTCGAGCCGGGGCTCCCCGTCGACGTCGAGCTCGTGTCCGCTCGAGGCCTGCAGTTCCCCGCGATCATGGCCGATCTGGGGATCACCCCACACACGATCGTCAAGTGGTCGCTCGACACGGTCGAGATCGCCGGGTTCCGCGGCCACATCATCGAGCCCACGCTCGGCGGCCCGTCGATGCACGGAGAGATCTCGGGCGACACCACCGACTTCGAGGTCGGCGATCGAGGCTGGGACCACCCCGCGCGCCGAAGGCTCGTCGGCGTCAAGCGCGCGAAGGTGCGCGGGACGTTCGGCGTCGAGCCCGACGCCATCACGTTCACGAAGATGCTCGCGGACTTCGGCCAGAGCCACCTCGACGTGCCGCGCGTCTTCATCGGGTTCAGCCGCCCGGTCGAGGTGCGCGCGGTCGCGCCGACGCGCGTAGACCTCGCCGACATCGGACCCATCGCCGAGATCCCCGTGGCCGGCCGCGTCGACGCGGCGATGTGGGTGCACGCCGTGGCGGGTCAGACGCGCATCGACGGCGAGCTCGAGGCGGCGGGCCTGGTGATGGGCGGGCTGCCGCTCGCGGACACGATGACGGCCAAGGCCGCGTTCGTCCCGCTGGTGCTCGAGCTGACCGAGGTGCGCGCGCAGAAGGGGAAGAGCCCCTACGAGGCGTCGCTCGTGCGGCTCGATTTCGATCGCCCGCGAGGGGTCGTGCTCGACGCGCGCGTGACGACGAGGTCCCTCGATCTTCGCGATGGGCTCGCGATGCTCACGCTCGACCAGGATCCGCGGCTCGCCGAGATCTCCGGCGCTGGCGCCGCGCGGGGTGAGCTTCACTTCGAGGTCGGCACCGAGCGCGACGTCTGCGGCGGAGGTCTGCTCGAGGCGCGCGTCGTCGCCGAGCTGGGGCCGATGCAGCTCTACGGAGAGCGCTACGACGGCGGCAGCGCCGACGTCGACTACATCTGGTTCGATCGCGCCGGAGAGCACCGCGGCGTCGAGGCGATCCTCCGCGCGTTCACGCTGAGGAAGGGCAGGGGAGTGATCAGCGGCGCGGGCTCGATGCGGGGCGGCGGCGTGCTCGAAGGGCGGTTCTCCGCGCACGACGTGCCGCTCTCTCGCCTCGACGCGCTCGGCGATCTCGGCCGCGCCGTCGACGGCAGCGTGAGCGCGTCCGGCACGGTGTCGGGCACCGTCGAGGAGCTCGCGGCGTTCGCGACCGTGTCGATGCCGCCCGTGCGGGTAGGACAGCGCTGGTTGCCGTCGTCCGACTTCACCGTCGAGCTCGTCCCGACGAACCGCGCGTCACGGCCCGGGCCGACGACCCGGTGCGGCAGCGCGATCCCCAGACCGTTCGACCGCGCCGAGTACGATCGAGACGAGGCCGACGGCGTGTTCCACACGAGCGGGAGCCTCTTCGGGGGCACGGTCGAGCTCGCCGACGTCACGACCACCCGCCAGCGCGCGAAGCGCACGCGCGGCAAGGTGTCGCTGAGACAGCTCGATCTCGGCGCGGTCGCGCAGCTCTCGCCCGCGATGGCGCTCGCCGACGCGCCGCCGTCGGGGCAGCTGTCCGCGGTCGTGCAGCTCGATGACATGGAGAACGATCGTCCCGAGCTGGCCGACGCGCGGATCGAGCTCTCCGCGCTGTCGCTGGCGAAGGGCGGCGTCACCGCGAAGCTCTCGCCGAAGAAGGGGCCCGTCGCGCTCGTGTTCTCGCGGGGGCGTCTGTCGATCTCCGAGCTCCCGATCGCGGTCGAGAGCCCCGGCGGCGCGAGCGGCACCCTCTCGATGCGCGGCGAGGTCACGAACCTCGGCACCACGCGCGATCTGGATCTCTCGGCCGACCTGTTGCCGCTCGATCTGTCCGCGCTGCCCCGCGTGGTGCCCGCGATCGAGTCAGCGCGCGGGAGGCTCGAGGGCGCGCTGTCGATCCGCGGCCGCGCGGAGGCTCCCGAGCTCTCGGGCGAGGTGCGTCTCAGCGGCGGCGAGCTCTCGCTGACCGGCGTGCCCGCGTCGCTCGAGGGGGTCGAGCTGGTCGCGCGGGTGTCGAGAGAAGAGATCCAGATCGTCCGCGCCGACGCCCGCGCGGGCGTCGGCAAGGTCGCCCTGCGCGGTCGCGCCGCGCTGCGGGGCTACGAGGTCGGCGACATCGAGCTGCGCCTCGACGCGGACGGCGTGCGCGCGCCGATCGCCGACGGCGTCGACCTGACCCTCGACGCTCGCCTCGGGCTGTCGTCGCGTCGGCCCGCGCCCGGCAAGCCTCGCCGCGCCGAGGTCCGCGGCGACCTCACCATAGCTCACTTTCTCTACACGCGCCCGATCGGCTTCTCGATGAGCCTCGACAAGCTCGCGAAGCAGGGGCGGCGCACCGAGGTGAGCACGTACGATCCGTCGCGCGATCTCGTCGACTTCGATCTCGCGGTCCGCGCCAGCGCGCCGCTGGTCTTTCGCAACAACCTCATCCAGGCCAAGGTCACCGTCGGCGAGACGCTGCGGCTCGAGGGCACGAACCAGCGCTTCGGCATGCGGGGCAACCTCCGCGTCGAGAAGGGCGGCACCCTGCGCCTGCGCGCCAACGAGTTCGAGATCTCGCAGGGCACGATCCGCTTCGATGATCCGACCCGCGTCGCTCCCCGCGTCGATCTGCGCGCGACGACCGAGTACCGCCGCTACACGTCGAGCGTCTCGCAGGCGACCGGCGCGAGCGCGGGCGCGCAGACCACGGGCGGTCGCGCGGGCGGCTCGTGGCGCATCGCGCTGCACGCGCACGGCGACGCCGACGATCTCAAGCTCGATCTGTCGAGCGAGCCGTCGCTCGGCCAGGACGACCTCGTCCTCTTGCTCGCGATCGGGATGACCCGCGCCGAGATCGATCAGCTGCAGGCGTCCAACGTCGGCAGCGCGGCGGCGTTCGAGGCGCTCTCCGCGCTCTCCGGCGCCGACAACGCCGTGAAGACCGCCATCCCCATCATCGACGACTTTCGCTTCGGCAGCGCGTACTCCACGCGCACCGGCCGCACGGAGCCCACCGTCACGGTCGGCAAGCGGCTGACGTCGCGCCTGCGCGCCAACGTGATCACCGGCCTCTCCGAGAACCGCGACGTCCGCTCGAACCTCGAGTGGCGCCTGTCGCCGCAGACCAGCGTCCTCGGCAACTACGACAACCTCAACGACGTCACCAGCCAGGGGCTCGGCAACCTGGGCACCGATTTTCGCGTCAGGCTGGAGTTCTGATCGTGCGCGCGACGTCTCTCTGGCTGTGCTCGCTCGTCGCGCTCGCGGGCTGCGGCGGCGCGCCCGACGAGCAGGCGCCGCCCGATCCGTGCGCGCGCGACCGACGCCCGCCGCTCGCGGACAGCGTGTGCGTGGCGACGTTGACCGGGCGCCTGATCGACCCGTCCGGGGCGCCGCTCGCGTCGAGGCTGACCACGCTCTGCGGCGGAGACACCTGCTACTACGGCCGCACGGGCGACGACGGCGTGTTCGCGACGACGGTCGACGCGCGCCTCGTCGCCGACGAGTACGTCGTCTTCGCGCACGGCGCGCCGAGCCACGCCACCTTGCTGCTCGAGCTCACGTCGGCGCTCGAGGGCCCGAACATGCGCCTGCCGTCGCCGATCACGCTGCCGAGGCTGCCCGACGCGGGGCCGGCGCTCCCGGCTGACGACGGCGCGGGCGGAGAGATCACGAGCGGCGGCCTGACGCTGCGGGTGCCGCCCGGGACGCGCGTGTCGCTCGACGTCGAGGACGTCGCGCGCGGCGAGCTGGGCCGCATGCTCCGCGTGACCCGCGTCGAGGGCGCGCTCTTGCCGCCGTTCGCGCGGGAGGTGGGCGCGACGTTCGCCCTCGCGACGGCGCCGTTCGACGCCAGCTTCTCGCTCCCCGTCGGCGCCTCGATCGTCGGCGCGTCCGGCCTGTCTCCGGGGCAGCGGGTCGAGCTCTACGATCAGGAGACGAGCTTCCTCGGGGACACCCGCGGCACGGGGCGCGCGCGCCTGATCGGCCACGGCGCCGTCTCCGCGGACGGGGCGCGCGTCGAGCTCGACGAGGGCCTCTCGCGGCTCACCTGGCTCGTGGTCCGCGGGTTGTTATCGAGCGAACCGAGTATCAGTTTGCAAACTGAAGACTTGGCTCACGGCGCGTCGCCGAGCTGGGCGACGTAGCGCACCACGGCCGCGAGATCGGTCGCGCCGAGCAGGCCTGGTGTCCCCCCCGGCGGGGCCACGTTGCCAGCGGTCGAGGTGTGGTCCAGCACCATGTAGTAGACGCCCTTCTTCAGCGGGATGGTCCGCTTGTGCTCCTTGCCCTGCGGGACGACCTCGGCGGCGAGCGGCTGGCCCGGGAGCGGGCCCGCGCCGGGGCGAAACACGTGATCTCGAAGCCAGGGATCCGCGGTGTCCCGGCGCATCAGGAAGAGATCGATGTTGGGCACGCCGTCGACGTTCATCGTCAAGAACAGCGCTCGTCCGTCGTCCTCGACCGTGAACGGCCCCACGAATTCGCGCTGCTCCGAGTGGATCTCGGACCAGTCCGACGCCAGCAGGATCTTGTCGGACCCCCGCACGTTGTAGGGGTGAAACGGCCGCTGCCCCTTCTCGAGGATCCCCAGCGCGAAATCGGCCTCTCCGTTGGGATCGCGGAGCACAGTGAAGCCCTTCGACAGCTCCTGCGACACGATCTGCGAGCCGATGCGCGAAACGAGCTCGGGGCTCGTCTGGCCCAGCAGCATGCCGGCGACGCCGGAGGCCGTCTGACGCTCGATCATCACGGCCTCGAACTTGGAGGACTGGACGTTGCGAGGGCGGAAATACGCGTACATCGTCCCGTCGTCGATCAGCAGATCCGGGTTGTAAGTGATGGCCGCCGCCGCGCGGAACCCGACCCGCCCCGTCGGTTGGGTGTAGACGTAGCCCGCGCCCGAGAACTGGACGAAGGCGTCGTCGTTGTCCAGCTCGCGGTAGTCGCACTGATCGATGAAGAACCTCCCGACGGCGGGGGCGTCGTCGCGCACCTTCAGCGGGGCGCCGCGCTGCTTCATCTCCTTGCAGAACTGCCCCGAGCCGAACTGCAGCAGCTCCCGGCGGAGCGTGCGGTTCTTGGGATCGTTGACCACCCCCGGCATCAGCGTGACGAGCTTGGTCCCGGTGGATGTACACGCCGACGCGGCGGACGAGAGGAAGAGGGCGAGGCCG
Source organism: Myxococcota bacterium (assembly GCA_963169165.1). Taxonomy (GTDB): domain Bacteria; phylum Myxococcota_A; class Polyangia; order Polyangiales; family Polyangiaceae; genus JADLFU01. The sequence continues at coordinate 55,649 of CAUJFL010000092.1, forward strand.
AGGGCGCGGAGGGACACGGCGCGAACCCTAGACGCCGCTCGCGCGGAGTCGAGCCCTATTTCGCCATCGACCGGCCCTGGTCGACCCCGTGTCAAACAAGACATGAGTCACGCCACACGGATGTGCGTCGATTCGGTGGCTCACTCGAGACACCCTGTAACTTCAACGCTTTCGGTCGCTGACCAAACGTGTCGATTTTGACTCGCCGTCGTCGCTCCCGTGTTGATCGGCCCGCTTCCCCGCCTCGATCTTCGTGTATCTCGCGGGCTCGCCAGGACGGGCGAGATCGACCCAGGACGTGGCCTTGTCGCGGACGTCGACGTGAACGAATGTGTTGTTGGGATAGTATCCGCAGCCGAGCTTCTTGATTGACTTACAGAAGTCGCGGAGCTCGGCGTTGCTCACCCCGGCGATCCGAAAATCGATGGCCGCGCCGTCGTTGTGCTTGGACCGGGAGCCTCGCTGTCCCTTGGCGCGGGGGCGGAAGCCGCTCACCACCTCGATGGTGCGGCCGCCGAAGTGATCGCTCACCTCCGCCATCGTCGCGATGAGGCGCGGGTGGATCGCGTGGCGCGAGTCCGCGTGCGCGGACAGGACGCGCGAGAAGCCCTCCTGGGCGCGGCGCGAGACGCGGGATTTCTTCTCGAACACGGCGCCTTGCCAGCTCTCGCCGTCGAGCACGATCTTCACGTGGCCGGCCTTCTGAAGGCCGTCGTCGCCGCGCTCCTCGTCGCGCTCCTTCTTCTTGTCGCGGGCGCGTGGGGCCTCGCTCCGCTCGCGATCACGGTCGCGCTCGCCGCGGGCCTCGGGATCGACCGCCTTCTTCTTGGAGGCGCGGGTGTCGGAGGGCTCGTCGCCCGGGATCACCAGCTTCATCCCCTCGTGGAGCTTCTGCGAGGGGGCGAGATCGTTGGCCTCGCGGAGCGCCTCGACGGTCACGTGAAAGCGCTTCGCGATCCTGGCGAGGGTCTGCCCGGCGCCGACGACGTGCACCTTCTCGGCGCGCGGGTCGCCCTTCGCGGCGGCGCGCGCGGTCGGGGCCGCGACCGCGGACAGGCCGAGCCACAGCAGGATCCCGCCGCCCCACCTCGCGAAGCGCTTCATGATGTGTGCCCCTCGGCTACGGCCGCACCCTCGCCACGTAAAGCGCTTTTTTGCCCCGGCCGAGCGATGGGTGTCAGACTCTTTCGAAGCATGGCCGAAGGTAAGAACCTCGTCGGGGTCGACATCGGCTCCAGCTCGATCAAGGTCTGCCAGCTGAAAGAGGTCCGAAAGGGCCACAGCCTGGCCCGGGTCGCCTACGCGCCGCTCGCGCCGCAGACGGTGGTCGACGGCCACGTGATGAACCCCGGCGCCGTCGTCGAGGCGCTGAGCCGCGCGTTCCACGACCACAAGATCAAGCAGCGAGACGTCGCGCTCAGCGTCAGCGGGCAGTCGGTGATCATCCGCAAGATCACCGTTCCTCACATGACCCCGCAGGAGCTCGAGGAGCAGATCCAGTGGGAGGCCGAGCAGCACATCCCGTTCGACATCAAGGACGTCCACGTCGACTACGAGGTGCTGCGCCGCAGGCCCGAGGCGGGGCAGATGGACCTGCTGCTCGTCGCGGCGAAGAAGGAGGAGATCAACGACTACGCGAACATCGCGAAGGAGGCGAAGCTCAAGCCGCTCCTCGTCGACATCGACGCGTTCACGGTGCAGAACGCCTTCGAGGCGTGGCGCGGGATCCCCCAGGACCAGACCGTCGCGCTCATCAACGTCGGCGCGAGCCTCGCGTCCCTGAACGTGCTCGCGGGCGGCGTCTCGGCGTTCACCCGCGACATCGCGAACGGCGGCCAGTCGATCACCGAGGAGATCCAGCGGCAGCTCGGCGTCCCGTTCGAGCAGGCCGAGGTCTACAAGACCGGCAGCAGCACCGACGAGGGCGCGGTCATCCCCAAGCAGGTCGTGGACATCGTCAACGGCGCCTGCGACAGCATCGCGGCCGAGATCCAGCGCAGCCTCGACTTCTTCCTCGCGACGACCGGAGAGGGCGAGCTCGGGCGCGTGTTCCTGACCGGCGGCAGCGCGAACCTCCCGCAGCTCGTCACCGCGATCGAGCGGCGCTCGAGGGTGCCGGTCGAGGTGTTCTTCCCGACCGAGAAGCTCACCGTCGAGCCTCGAGACGTCGACCCGCACCTCGTGCAAGCGCGCAGCGCGCAGCTCGCCGTGGCGCTGGGCCTCTCGCTCCGCAAGGACAAGGAGAAGCGCGCGTGATCAGGATCAACCTACTCCCCCAGAAGCGCGCCGCCGCGCAGGCCGAGCAGAGCCAGGCGTGGATCGGCGTCGTGATGGCCGCGCTGCTCGTGCAGGCGGTCGGCCTCTTCTTCTTCCACCAGGCGAAGCAGACCGAGCTCAAGCGCCAGCGCCAGCAGAACCAGGAGATCTCGAACCAGATCGCCGAGATCCAGAAGACTGTCGCGAACCACGCGAACGTGCTCGCGCAGCTCGCGATCTACAAGCAGCGCGAGGAGGCGATCAACAAGCTGCAGTCGGCGCGCACCGGCCCGACCGCCGTCCTGCTCGAGGTCGCGCAGGTGATGACGACGGGCCGCGGCCCGACCGTCGCCAACCCGGACACGATCCCGCAGCTGCGCAAGGACAACCCGCTCGCGCTGCCGAGCCCCAGCTGGGACGCGCGGCGGCTGTGGATCCTCGGGTACCAGGAGACCGATCGCGTGGTGACCATCGAGGGGCTCGCGCGCGACGGCGAGGACGTCTCCGAGCTCGCGCGGCGCCTCGCGCTCTCCGACTACTTCGAGGCCGTCAAGCTGCTCCCGGCCGCCAAGGTCAAGGTCGACTCGCGCTCCGGCAGCCTCGAAATGTTGAAATTCCAGCTTCAAGCCAAGGTGAGGTACTGAGATGGCCGCCGCAAAGGGCTCTTCTTCTTCTCCGCTCGCGAAGCTGCCGCTGCCCGCGAAGATCGGCATCGGCGTCGGCCTCGTCGTGCTGATCGGCGTCGCGTATTTCGTCATCGGCTACAGCGAGGTCTCGTCGCAGATCACCGCGGCGAAGCAGCAAGAGTCGAAGCTTCGCGGCGAGCTCGCCACGGCGCGGGAGAGCGAGTCGGCCTACCTGCGCGACATGGCGGATCTCACCGATCGGCAGCAGCGGCAGCGCGAGCTCAACAAGGTGCTCCCCGAGGCGGCCGAGTACCCGTCGTTCCTGTCGGCCGTGCAGGGCGTCGCGAACGTGACCGGCGTCGCGCTCAACTCGTGGGACCCGATGGACGAGGTGCCGCAGCAGTTCTTCGCCAAGGTGCCGATGAAGCTGACGATCGCCGGACGGTTCCACCAGGTGGCGAAGTTCTTCTATGGCGTCGGGCAGCTCGACCGCATCATCAACATCGAGAACATCACGATGCGCGAGCCGAAGCGGGAGGGCGACGACGTCACGGTGTCGACCGAGTGCCTCGCGACGGCGTTCCACACGCTGCCGACGCCGGTCGCGCCCGCGGGAGACGCGGCCGCCGCGCCCGCCGCGCCCGCAGGGGGTGCCAAGTGAACCGCCGGAGCGCTCGCTCGCTCTCCTTGATCGCGGCGGTGTTCGCCGTCCCCGCGATCATCGTCGGCTGTGACGACGACGTCGTGCAGGCGCCGCCCCCTCCTCGCGGCGCGGCGGCGGCCGTCGTGTCGGCGTCGGCGTCGGCGTCGGCGTCGGTCGGACGCAGCTTCGCCGAGGCCGACTTCACGCCGTCGGATCGCAACCGCGACCCGTTCCGCGACTACCCCGAGCTGTTCACCGGTGACCAGGGCAGGGGCGGCGGAGCGGGCAGGAGCCAGCAGAAGATCGTCGCGGAGCGCTTCGCCCTCGACGAGCTCAAGCTGGTCGGCATCGTCACGGGCGGAACGCAGGCCCGGGCGATGTTCGTCGATCCCGAGCGCGTCGGGCACATCATCACCGTCGGACAGCTGGTCGGGCGCTCCGAGCTCGTGAAGGCCGGCGGCGTCACCGGCCCCGAGTACGACCTCAACTGGAAGGTCGAGCGCATCCGCGAGAAGGACGTCGTGTTCGTCCGCGACAACCCCGGTCGCAACGTGGCGACCGCGACCCGCGTCGTCGCGCTGCGCCCCGAGGGCGACCTCTCCGACCGCAGGTAGCCGTCGGCGCACGTGCCCGCGAGCCTCGACCCGCGCTCTCGCGGGGTGGCTCCGCGCGCCTTCGCGCGTGACGAGCGGCCGCCGCGCGACGCGAAGAAAAAAGCAGCCCTCGAACTTGGCCCTCGCGCCACCCCCCTGCCTACGATCGGCACAGTTTAGGAGAGCCCCGCAAGATGACCTTCTCCCGCCGTCCGAGCCCCGGTGTCCCCAGGCACCTCGTGTGCGCCGCAGCCCTCGCGCTCGGCCTCGCAACACCCTCGCTCGCGCTGGCCGAGGGCGCACAGCTCAACCGTGTCAGCGAGGTCCGCGCGGTCGCGGCCGCCGAGAGCACCGAGATCGTCGTGGTCGGCACGTCGAGCCCCAAATTCTCGGCGCGGCTCGCCGACAAGCGACGGCTCGTCATCGACATCAGCGACACCAGCGTCGAGGGCGCGCCCGCGCCGATCACCGCGCGCGTCGGCCTGGTGACGGGCGTCTCGACGCAGGCGTTCAAATCAGAGTCGGGCGTCACGACGCGCGTGACCGTGAGCCTCGCCGAGGAGGCGAGCTTCCGCGTCCGCGCCGACGGGACCAACCTGCGCATCTCGCTCTCGAAGGGCGACGCCGCGTCGGCGCCCGTGAAGCTGCCCGCGGCCGAGGCCCCGCGCGCACCGACCGGCGAGCCCGATCGGGTGCGCGACGTCCGCTACTCGCGCAAGGACGGCGTGGAGCGGATCACCATCGAGGTCGGTCCCGACGCGCGCGTCTCCGAGGGCGCGGCGAGCGGCGGGAGGTCCAGGCTCGAGCTGCGCGGCGCCAAGGTGCCGAGGGAGCTCGAGCGCACCCTCGACGTCGGCGCGTACGGCGGCATGGTCCGCTCGATCAGCACATTTCATACAGACTCGGGCGTGGTCGTCGAGGTCGAGCGACAGGACGGCGCGCAGGCCAGCGTCTCGCGCGAGGGCTCGGCCGTCGTCTGGACGTTCTCGACGAAGGCCAAGGGCTCGACCTCCGCGCAGACCGGCGTCGCGTCGGACGGCGGCGTCGCCAGGAAGACGCGCACCGTCGCCCGTGAGGAGGCCGTCGTCGGCGTCCCCAAGGTCGAGACGGGCGTCACCGCCGACGAGCTGGCGGCCCCCGACGCGGCCGGCTTCGTGTCGGCGCCGCTCGGTCAGGCGCGGGGCGCGGGCGCCGTCGACGGTCGGCCGCGGCGCTACACGGGCGCGCGCGTCGACATCGATCTGAAGGACGCCGACGTCCACAACGTGCTGCGCATCCTCGCCGACGTCGGGCACGTGAACATCGTCACCGCCGACAACGTGAAGGGCGACGTCACGCTCCGCCTGCGCAACGTCCCGTGGGACCAGGCGCTCGACGTCGTCCTGCAGGCGAAGAGCCTCGGGATGGTGCGCACCGGCAACATGCTGCGCGTCGCGCCGCTCGCCGATCTGGAGAAGGAGCGCGAGATGCTCATCCAGAAGCGCAAGCAGGAGCTCGATCTCGCGCCGCTCGAGACGCGCCTCATCCCCGTGTCGTACTCGAACGCCGCCGACGTCGCCGCTCGCGCGAAGGAGCTCCTGTCGGCGCGCGGCTCGCTGTCGGTCGACGAGCGCACGAACATGCTCATCGCGCGCGACGTGCCGGGCAACCTGAACCAGGTCGAGGAGCTGGTGCGCTCCCTCGACACGCAGACCCCGCAGGTGCTGATCGAGGCGCGCATCGTCGAGGCCACGAGCCGCTACCTGCGCGACGTCGGCATCCAGTGGGGCGGCGACGCCACGTTCTCGCCCGCCACCGGCAACCCGACGGGCCTCGCGTTCCCCAACAGCATCGGGCTCGTCGGCGGCGCGAGCGACGCGCAGACGCCGACCGGCGGCCTCTCGCCGTTCCAGCGCACCGTGCAGAACCCCAACTTCGCCGTGAACCTCCCGGCCGCGGCGGGCACCGGCACGGGCGGCGCGCTCGGCCTCACGTTCGGCTCGATCAACAACGCGTTCAACCTCGGGCTGCGCCTCTCCGCGGCCGAGTCGAGCGGCATGCTGCGCATCGTGTCGAGCCCCCGCATCCTCACGCTCGACAACCGACAGGCGAGGATCGCGCAGGGGACGTTGATCCCGTACTCGCAGATCAGCGCGCAGGGCGTGCAGACCAACTTTCAAGAGGCGAAGCTGCAGCTCGACGTGAAGCCGCACGTCACCGCCGACGGCAGCATCTCGATGCACGTGAAGATCAACCGCGACGAGCCAGACTTCAACCAGACCTCGGCGCGCGGCGATCCCACCATCCTGAAGCGCGAGGCCGAGACGGACCTGCTGATCATGGACGGCCACACCGCGGTCATCGGCGGGATCTTCACGCGCAACACCGGCCGCAACCTCGATCAGGTGCCGTTCTTCGGAGACATCCCGCTGCTCGGCCTCTTGTTCCAGCGGCGCCGCGCGAGCGACTCGCGAGGAGAGCTCGTCATCTTCCTCACGCCGCGCATCGTGAACCGCGCCGAGGCGCTCGGGAAATAGTCAGACCCTGATCCGCACCGCGCCCGGCAGCACGGTCGCGCGGAGCGGGAGCGAGCCGGGTGTCTCGCCGTCCATGTCGATGAGCACGCGGGTCCACGGGTGGAGCGGCTCGGCCTCGATGACGGCGCCGCGCGTGACCTTCACCGCGCGCGCCGAGAGGTGCGTGCCCGCGTAGATCTTGTTGGACAGCGACAGCCCCTCGAGCCTGGTGAAGTCGCCCATCGACACGACGTCGAAGAGGCCGTCGGTCGGATCGGCGTCGGGCGCGACCTTCATGCCGCCGCCGAAGTACTTGCCGTTGCACACGGCGAGGTTGAACACCGGGCCCTCTTCGAAGACGGCGCCGTCGACGCGCACGCGCATCGGCTGGTTGGTGTAGCGGAGCCACGCGCGCGCCGAGCCGAGGAAGTACGAGGCCTTGCCGCCGAGCCACTTGGGAGACGCGTTGACCATCGCGTCCGCGACGCCGCCGATGCCGAAGCTGGTGATGTTGATGAACGCGCGGGTGACCTTGACGCCGTCGCCGTCGAGCAGCTCGAGGTGGCCGAGATCGTGCGCCTTGGTGGTGCCGGTGCGCGCGCGCGACACCGCGTCGCGCACCGTCCGCTCGACGCCGAGCGTCTTGCGAAAATCGCCCCCGGTGCCCGCGGGGACGACGAGCAGCTCGGGACCAAGGGTGGCGCGGCCCCGCTCGTCGAGGTAGCCCTGCGCGGCCTCGTTGAGCGTGCCGTCGCCGCCCATCACGGCCACCATCGGGACGCCGTCCCGGTGCGCGAGGCGCACGAGGCGGCCCGCGTCGCCGGGGCGCTCGGTCTCGGCGACGTCAGAGGTGAGGTCGAGGCGTTCGAGCTCGCGTCGCACCTCGGGGAGCAGGCGCTTGGCGCTGCCGGCGCCCGCGCGGGGGTTCAACACGACTCGGACGTCGGGGGGCTTCATCGAGGTCGCGCGCGAGGATAGACGAGACGCGTCGCCACGAAAGGGCGCTCTCGCTCGCTTGACGACCGACGGCCACCCGGTATCGTGAGACCTCGCGAGCTTCTTGACGGAGACGCTCGCGCGTCCAGCCATCCCCCCGCTCGAGATCGAGAGAAGAGACACGTTTCATGGCCGCTGAAGAGCGCAAGCTGTTCGTCGCAGGGCTCCCCGAGTCCATCACCGAAGAAGTGCTTCGTCAGTTGTTCGAGGCGACCGGCGGCGCGGTCGTCGATGTCAGCCTGCCGAAGGATCGCGCGACGGGGCGACCGCGCGGCTTCGGCTTCGTCACGATGTCCACCGGCGACGAGGCGCAGGCGGCGCGCGAGGCGCTCGATGGCACGATCCAGGCAGGTCGCTCGATCTCCGTTCGCGAATTCAAGGCCGAGCCCCCGAAGCGAGACGGCGAGCGCGGGCCCGCGTCCGGCGGCTTCGGAGATCGCGGCGGCTTCGGCGCGCGCGGCGATCGTCCGCCCCCCAGCGGCGGGATGGGCGGAGGCGGCGGGAGCCCGCCCGACCGCACGATCTACGTCGGCAACCTGCCCTACGACTCGACACCCCAGGAGATCGAGGCGCTGTTCAACGATCGCGAGCTCGGTCCGCTCGTGCGCGTCAGCCTGCCCACCGACGCCGAGGGGCGTCGCCGCTTCGGCTTCGTCTCGATGCCGTCGCCCGAGAGCGCAAACGCGGCGATCGAGGCCCTGCGCGGCGCCGATCTCCGCGGGCGCCCGCTCGTGATCAACCTCGCCTACCCGAAGGGTGAGCGCCCGGCCGGAGGCCCGCCCCGCAGCGGCGGCGGGTTCGGCGGTGGTGGTGGCGGCGGCTACGGCGGTGGTGGTGGTGGGGGCGGCTACGGCGGCGGCGGCGGGGGATTCGGCGGACCTCCCGCCGGAGGTGGCGGCGGCCAGGGCGGCGGCCCCCGCAAGATCGACTGGAAGAAGAAGAAGCCCGACGAGTCCGCGGGGCGCCGCACGAAGCAGTGGGATCGCGAGCGCAGCGGCGGCCGGTTCGACAAGGGCGGCGGCGGCTGGGGCGGCGACGATTGATCGCGGCGCGCGGCGCTCAACGCGCCGTGCACACGGCCTTCGTGGTGATGGGCACGACCGCCCCGTCGGCCGCTCGAGCATAAAATCTCCCCTTGCGGTAGCGAAATCGGTCGTCGCCCGTGTCGACCTCCTCGTAGCGCTGCAGGGCCTCGTTCCAGCGGGTCGTGCGGCCGAGCACCAGCCGATAGCGCTCGAGCATGGGGCGCGCGTAGTAGAGCGCGCCGGGCGGCGGGACGCAGAACGCGCCTTGCTCCCAGGTCCACCGCTTGGTGAGCGGCACGAACGTCCACTGGCCGTCCACCCACACGTGCGCGGGTGAGGGCGCATCGCCGATCTGCTCGGCCTGCACCGAGGGAGGCGGCGTGTCGAGGTGCTCGCCGTCCCACCGGACGCCGTCGGGGTGCGGGCCGAGCGCGGGCACCCGCAGGGCGCGTCCTCCGCAGCCGAGCGCGAGCACGCTCACGACGAACCACGGGGCGCGCGTCACTCGCCCACCCCGAACACGGCCTGCATCACGTCGCGGCCTATCAGCAGGTACTCGAGCATCGCGAGCGCGAGGAACGGCCCGAACGGGATGCGCGCGCCCAGGCCGCCCTCGGGCTCGTCGAGGATCGGATCCTGCCCCGACGCCTCGAGCTCCGCGCGCTCCTCGGGCGAGAGCGCGGCGATCGCGGCCTCGAGCTCTGCGCGCTCCTTCGCGACCGACTCGTGATCGTCGAGCTTGCCCTTCACGAGCCAGATGAGCCCCGCGGCCAGCGTGCCCTGCACCGCGCCGGCCATCAGCGCGAAGAAGGCGCCCTCGATCCCGAACCAAGCCCCCGCGGTCATCACGAGCATCGCGTCGCCGAGCGCCATCCCGGTGCGTCCCCTGAGCTTGCGGTACAGAAAATCGAACGGCAGCCACACGATCAAGAAGCCGACGAACGCGCCGACGACGACCTCGCGGATCGACAAGGGCGGTCGAGTCCAGAACGACAGCACGCCGAGCGCGCTCAGCCCGTAGGGGATGAACTCGGGGATGTAGACGTGCTCGAGATCGATGAAGGCGGCGCCGACGAGCCCGAGCGCGAACAGCAGATCGACCACGTAGACGACCAGCACCTGCCACGCGGGCGTCGACGGGTGCAGGCGCAAGAGCACGACCTCGACGACGGCCCACATCAGCAGGCCGATCATCGCCTCGATCAGCGGGTATCGCGGCGACAGGCGGGTCTTGCAGCACCGGGTCCTGCCGCGCAGCCACAGGTAGGCGAGCAACGGCACGTTGTCCCACGGCTTGATCGGCGCGCCGCACGACGGGCACGTCGAGCCGGGCCGCACGACGCTCATCCCGCGCGGCACTCGGTAGATGACGACGTTGAGGAAGCTGCCCCACAACAGGCCCATCAGCACCGCGAAGACGCGCAAGAACCACGGCGGAAAGTCGGCGAGGGTGAGCACGCGCGCGCGCCGCACCCTACACCGTCGCAGCGCCCGGTTGCGCGCGGGCGAAGTTTCGCGCAGGCTCGCCGCTCGATGTCAGAACGTCGCTGCGGTCCCCACACGAAGCTCGTCGACAACGAGAACGTCCGCATCTCGCAGTGTCCGTGCGGCAGCTACCATGTCAATTTCGTGAGGCGCGGCTTCTCGCTGCAGATGGGCGAGGCAGAGGCCCGCGCGCTGACCGAGGGCCTCTCTGTCGTCGTGCGCGTCGCCGACGCCGAGGCCCGCGGGCGCGCCCTCGGCACGCTCCCGTCCAACTGATCGGCAGCTTTCCGCCGTCGCCGAACACCGTGCAGCGCGCGGGCGCGATGGGCTAGCCTCGGAGGCGTCGCATGGTGCTCTCACAGGCGCGGTCGCCGCGGGCGTCTGCGCTCTCCGACGGGGAGCGCGTCGCGGGGCGCTACACCGTCATCCGAGAGCTCGGGCGCGGCGGGATGGCCGCGGTGTTCCTGGCGTTCGACAGCACGACCGGCGACACGGTCGCGCTGAAGGTGCTGTTCTTCGAGCAGCCTCAGGCGGCGCAGAAGTACGCGATCTGGTTTCACCAGGAGGCGCGGGCGCTCGCCGCGCTCGATCACCCCGCGATCGTCCGCGCGCGAGACTTCGGCGCGCTCCCCGACGGCGCGCCGTTCCTCGTGATGGACGCGATCGAGGGGCGGAGCCTGCACAGCTGGAAGCACCTGTCGCCGCCGCCCTGGCCGGCCACGTGGACGATCGTCGAGCAGGTGCTGTCGGGGCTGGCGCACGCGCACGCGCGGAGCGTGATCCACGGCGATCTGAAGCCGTCCAACGTGATGGTCGATCCGGGCGACGAGCGCTCGGAGCCTCGAGCGTACGTGCTCGATCTCGGCCTCGCGTGGCTGCTGCACGATCCCATCGATCCGCGCCTCGGCGGCGAGCAGGAGGCGCCGTCGATGCCGCTCGGCGGCGGCACGCCGGGGTGGCTCGCGCCCGAGCAGATCCGCCACGCGACGCCGCACGTCGGGCCCCCGACCGATCTCTACGCGCTCGGCTGCATCCTGCACGAGATGATCACGGGTCACGAGGTGTTCGTCGGCTCGGCCGAGGAGGTCCTGCGACAGCACCGCGACGCGCCCGTGCCGCGCCCGGCGCTGAAGCCCGACGTGCCCGACGGCGCGGCGGACTTCGTCTTGAAGCTGCTCGCGAAGCGCCCGTGGCATCGCTTCCGCTTCGCCGCCGAGGCGCGCGCGGCGTGGCTCGCGCTGCAGCCTGCCCGCCCCATCCGCTGGAAGCCCAGCGTGCCGTCGAGCTCGGCGCGGTGGGTGAGCGACGAGGCCCCGCGCGAGCAGGCGACGGCGGCGGGCGGCGCGCGCCACGTCGCGCCTGGCATCGTCGCGCTCCGACCGGTGCCGTTCGTCGGGCGCGAGCGCGACCGCGCCGCGCTCCGCGAGGCCGTCGAGGCGCTGTCGCGCGGCGAGGGAGAGCGACACCGGATGGTGATCCTCGAGGGCGACGCCGGGGTCGGCAAGAGCCGCCTCGCCGAGTGGCTGACCGTCCAGGTCCACGAGCACGCGCAGATGGTGCCGCTGCGCGCGCGCTACCACCCGACGCCGTCGCCGCTTGACGGCCTGCGCGGCGCGATCCTCACGCACTTCAACCTGCTCGGGCAGCCGCGCGAGATCATCGAGCAGGCGCTCCTCAACGAGTGGGAGATCGCGCGGGGCGATGACGACGCGCGCACGTGGGTCGCGGCGACCGCCGCGTGGCTCAGGCCTCCGGCGCCCGACGAGCCCGGCGACGCGAGCCAGGCGGGGCGACGCTTCGTGCTCGACAAGCCCGAGCTCGGCCGCGCGATCGTCCGGCACGCGCTGACGCGCATCGCGCAGGGCAGGCCGCTCGCGCTGTGGCTCGATGACGTCCACCTCGCGCCGCCCGCCACCGCCGAGGGACTTTTGTACTTGCATCAAGACATGTCGGCGCTGCCGATGCTGACCGTGGCGACGGTGCGACGCGAGGCCGTGGCCTCGGATCCTCGCGCGGCGATGCGCGTCGTGGAGCTCGCGCGGATCGTCCCCACCTCGCGTCGCGCGTTGCCGCCGATGGACGAGGCCGAGACGCGCGAGCTGCTCGACGCCGTGCTGCCGATGGCGCCCGACGCGCAGGCGCTCGCGATCGCGCGCTCGCACGGCAATCCGCTGTTCTTGCTGCAGCTCGTGCACGCGTGGGCGGGCGGCGGGCATTTCGTGCACGAGGGCGGGCGCTGGTCGGTGAAGGCCGAGGCGCTCGCGGGGCGCGCGGTGACGACGGCCGAGCTGTGGGACGAGCGCGTCGCGGCCGTCGCGGCCCCGAGCCGCCCGGCGGCCTACGCGGCCGCCGCGCTCGGCGCCGACGTGCCCGAGCAGGCGTTGACTGAGCTGCTGACCAGCCTGGGGATGGATCCAACCACCGCGATCATCGCGCTGCAGCGGGCGCAGCTGCTGATGAGCGAGGCGGGAGGGCGCCTGCGCTTCGCCCACGCGCTCCTGCAGGAGCACCTGTTCTCGCGGCTGCTCGACGCGCCGAACGCGAAGCAGGTGTTCCGCGCGGCGGCGGACGCGCTCTTGTTTCACCCCGACGCGGGCACCGATCGCGTGGTGCGGCAGCGCGCGCAGCTGCTGTTGCACGCCGACGAGCTGGAGGCCGCGGCCGACGCGATCTTCAACTATGTCGCCGCCGCGTGGGGGAGACAGCGTGATCCGGCGGCCACGCGCGCCGCCATCACCCTGCTCGAGGGGCGGGCGCAGGGGCGGCACGCCGTGCTGCTGTCGCGCTGGAAGGCCGAGGTCGAGCGCGTGGTCGGCAACCTCCCGCTCGCCCGCGAGTTGGCCGAGCGCGCGCGGCTCGGGGCGTCTGACGCGGGGCTCGCCGACGACGCCGCGCACGCGTCGCGGCTGCTCGCGCAGATCGCGTGCGACGAGGGGAAGCCCAAGCTCGCGCGCGCGTTCGTCGAGGACGCGTACGCGATGTTCCTGTCGAGCGGCAATGACGACGGCCGCGCCGAGTGCGAGCTCGTGCTCGGGCAGCTCGAGTCGCTGCTCGGCAACCACGACGAGGCCAAGGACAGGCTCGCGAACGCCGCCGCGACGTTCCACCAGACCGGCGAGTCGCTGCTGTACGCGCAGTGCGTCCTCGTGCAGGCGCGCGCCGAGATGGCCCGCGGGCGGCTCGCCGCGGCCCAGGAGCTCCTGCGGTCGGCGCGCGTCGAGTTCCAGGGCCTCGGCTACCCAGAGGGGCTCGCGCAGGTCGAGCTCGCGCTCGCGCAGGTCGAGCAGGCGGCGCTCCGTCACGACGCGGCGCTCTCGCGCGCGCAGGCGACGAAGGCGCGCTTCGAGACGCTCGGCTCGGTGCGCGGGATGACCGACAGCGCGCGGCTCGCGGCGATGGCGGCGCTCGATCTCGGCGACACGGAGGTGGCCGGTCGAGAGGCGAGGGACGCGCTCGCGCTGGCGACGAAGGGCCGACAAGATCCCTGGGGTCACGTCGAGGCCGAGTGCCTGCTCGCGCAAATCGCGCTCGCCGAGGGCGATCTCGCGCGCGCGACACGGCACCTCGAGGCCGCCGACGCCGTCTCGATCGACGACGCAGAGCCGACGCAGCACCGCAAGCTGACGGGCGCGTGGCTCGCGCTCGCGTCGGGTGATCCCGATCGGGCGCTCGAGGCGGTGACGTCGGCTCGGCGCGCGTTCTCCGATCAGCGTCGCACGGGAGATCACGCGCCCGTCCTGCTCGCGACGCTCGAGGCGCTCTCCAGGGGGACGCCGGTCGAGGTGCCGATCAGCGCGTGGCTGTCGGCGCTGATGCTCCGCTCGCGCGAGTCGCTGCCGGACTCGACCGAGCCGCCGACCCACCGACGCTGAGCGCGCCCCACGGGGCCTGTCGTCGAGCCGCGAGGGTGTCACATGTGGCAGCCGTGGCGCGACGAGGCTGCCTGTCGTGTCAGTGTCGTGGCGCCGCCGCTCAGCTGCTCGGCGCGCCGGTGTCGCAGAGGGAGACGAAGTGGCGGCCGAGCGCGTCGCCCAGCCGATCGAGCGCGGCGTCGTCGAGCACCTCCTGGACGCGCGTGTAGCACTCTCGCTCCTCGCGGCGGACGTGCGCCTCGAGCGTCCTCCCCAGGCGGTCGAGCGCCGGATCGATCTCTGCGGCGCCGAGCGCGCCGAGCGACGCGACGAGCGCGGTCATGCTCGCGTGCTCCGCCTCGATCTCCTGCAAGGTCCGGTCGAGCTCCGCGTCCTTGCCGCGCACGGCCGTCGCGAGGACCGCGTCTTCTGCGCCGAAGTGCGGCGCGAGCTCTGTCGTGTAGACGCGCTCGACGTAGGCGATGAGCGCCTTCGGATCTGCGGGGAGGTGGGCGCGCAGGTGAGGCGAAGCGCCCGACTGCAGCGCGCGGGCGAGCTGGAGCGCGACGTGGTGGTCGCGTGAGAGGGAGCGGAGCGCCTCGTGGCGTTGGAGCGGCATGACGGCCGCTGTGCAGCGTTCGTGCCGAGAGCGCTCGCGCCGTGTTCGGAGCGCGGGTCGCGCCGTGCGATGCTGGGCGCATGACGAAAGACGCCGCGCGCGCGCGCCTCGTGGCCACCGGGTTCGAGCGCGACCTCGAGGTCGAGCGCTTCGAGCCACCACAGCCGGGGCCAGGCCAGGTCTTGATGCAGATCGAAGCGTGCGGGGTCTGCTACCGCGATCTGATCGACCGGCGCGGGGGATTTCCGTTCTTGCAGCTGCCGATCACGCCGGGCCACGAGGCCGCGGGGCGCGTCGTCGCCGTGGGCGCGGGCGTGACCTCGCTCGAGGTCGGCGCGCGCGTCGGCACGATGCACCGCGACTCGTGCGGAGACTGCGCCGCCTGTCGACGCGGCGACACCTCGCTGTGCGTCGGCGCGGCGTGGGTCTTCGGCATCCTGGCCGACGGTGGGTACGCGACGCACCTGCTCTCGCCCGCGCGCGCGCTGTACCCGCTGCCGGACGCGCTGCCCGTGGCGCACGCGGCGGTGATGCATTGCACGTTCGGCACGGCGTACCGTGACCTCGTGACGCTCGGTCGCTTGTCGGCCGGAGAGCGGGTCGCGATAACCGGCGCCAACGGCGGCGTGGGCAGCGCGGGCGTGCAGATCGCGAAGCGCCTCGGGGCCGAGGTCGTCGCCGTCGTCCGCGACGCGCGGCACGAGCCCCGGCTGCGCGCGCTCGGGGCCGACCACGTCGTCGTCGACGCGGGCGGGAGCTTTCACAAGAGCGCCGTGCTGGCGTCGCGCCGCGCGGACCTCGTGCTCGACGCGACCGGCTCCTCCACGTTCAACGCGTCGCTGCGGTCGCTCGGGGTCGGAGGCCGCGTGGTGGTCGTCGGCAACATCGTGCCGGAGCAGGCGTCGCTCAACCTCGGCCTCGTGATCACCTCGGGGCTGACCATCGTCGGCGGCAGCGGCGCGACGCCCACGGAGATGGCCGCGCTGCTCGCGCTGCACGCCGCGCGGCCGTTCGACGTGCCGATCGACGCAGAGCTGCCGCTCGACAGGGCCGACGAGGCGCAGCGACGCCTGCTCCGTGGGGGGGGCTTCGGGAGGATCGTGCTGCGACCGTCCGTCGACGGCTGAAGCGCGCCGCGCGTCACTCGCGCCGGGCGGCCTGCAGGCGCTCGAACTCGGAGGCCGCCGCCGCCCGCTCGTGCGCTCGCTCCCGCGCCGCGCGCGTCAGCTCATCGACCTCTCTCTGGCGCCGGGCGGCCTCGTCTTCCCGACTTTGGAGCTCGACGCGCGCCGCCTCCACGGCGCCGATCGCGAGCTCACGCGCGCGCGTCGCCGCCGCCAGCGCGTCGGCTGCGTGAAGCTCGGCGTCGCGGGCTGTTTGCAAAGTGATGGCCGCGCGCGCGAGGCGCTCGGCGGAGAGGCGCGCTGCGTCGTCCACCCGCGGCGCGGGTGTGGGCGCGGCGGCCGGAGGGGAGCCAGTCTCGACCAGGCCGCTCGCCAGCTCCTCGAGCGACGGCAGCTCGACGTCGCCCGCCAGACAGCCGCGCTCGTAGGGGGCGAACGAGCCTCTCAAGGTCACGGCGTGCGCGAGCGCGGTCGCCCTGGCGAGGAGCGCGGGCGTGAGCGCGACGCCCGCGCCGTCGGCGAGCGAGGTCGCGTCGGCCACCGCCGCGGCGATCGCCGCCCTGTGCGCCTCTTGCGCGGCCCTCGCGGCGCTCGGCTCGGATTCGCCCCGCATCAACGCCGCCTGCGAGGCGCGGCTCCGGGCGCCCTCCGCGAACGCGGCGTCGAGCGCGCCGCGGGTGAAGAGGCCGTTCACGAGCCAGGCGTGCGTCGCTGGCTTCGGGGACGCGGCGAGCAGCGTCGCGCCCGCGGGATCTCCCCCGGCCTTGAGCTGGGACACCAGCGCCTTGCGACGCGCGACGAACTCGCCGAGGGGCGCCGTGTAGAGCGCGCGTCGCGCCTCGTCGAGCGGCGTCACGGGCGGGTGTGCACGATCGTGCCCTCGCCGCCGTGCGCTTGCACGCCGTGCCACTCGGGCGGCACCGGCGGATCGGTCCACTCGAACAGCCAAGCGGCGTCGCGGGGGGTCAGGTTGACGCAGCCATGACTGTGCGGGTTGCCAAATCGTTCGTGCCAGAACGCCGCGTGCAGCGCGTACCCTTCCTCGAAATACTGGACGTACGGCACGTCGCCGAGCTCGTAGTCGTCGACGCTCTCCTCTCCGCGCATGGTCGTCGTGAGGTGCTTTGATTTGATCGAGAAGCTACCGCGCTTGGTGGCCGTGGTCTTCTCGGGGTCCGCCATGCCGCCGAGCCCGGTCGACACGCGCGTGACGAAAACCGCCTTCGTCCCCTCGTAGGCCACCAGGATCTGATCGTTGATCGACACGTCGATCCACTTGCGGGGCGGGCCGTCGGTGCGCAAGAACGTGGGCCAGGCGTCGCGCTTCTTCACCACCCGCATCTGCGCGGCGCTGATCCACGAGCCGTCCTTGGTCTCCCACAGGTCTCCCTTCGTCTGCCCCGTCAGCGAGACGACGTCGTAGGGGTCGAGGCGCCCGTCGACCTTGGGCACGCCCTTCTCGTCGAGCTTGTGGCGAACGCCGCCGCCGCCGAGCAGCAGGCCCGCTGGCAAGTCATCGACGGGGCCTCCGTGGATGTCGGTCAGCTTGACGAGCTGCACCCTGTCGAGCGCGATGAGTTGCAAGTCGGTCGACAGCCCGAACAGGCGACCGTCGATCTCGTGCACCGACATGAAAGCGAACGCGCTCTTCGGGCCCGCCTTGCCCTCGTGCGCCCCGACGTGCAGCCGCTGGGTCGCCCCGAACGGCTTGGGCAACACCTGCCCCGACGCCAGGAACGGCGGCAGCGGCTCGACCTCGCCGACCAGCGGCAGCAGGCGCGCCGCCGGCACCTCGCGGATCCTGTCGGCGTGCTTCATCCACTCGGCGCGCTCTTGCTCCTTCGGGGTCGGCACGCGCACATAGAGATAGGGCGGCTGCTCCTTCGCGCGGGCGTAGCGGTAGGGCAGGGGCTCGCCGCGCTTCGGCTTCTTCCAGGAGGCGCGCGCGATCGGGTGCTCGGGATCGGTCGTCGCGCGCTTGCCGTTGCAGACGAAGCCTCGCGGCGCGACCTTGAACCAGCCCTTGGGACAGCGCTTCGTCATCGCGACGGGCTTCCCTCCGCGATCGACGACGGCGCCCGCGCGGAGGTAGCCGAGCTTGGGGGTCTCGTCGTTGGGGCCCTCGTAGACCCAGGTCTGCACCGCGATCGCGATGAGCTTGTTGGGCCCTCCCTCGACGGGCTCTTCATCGGGCGAGGTCGTGGTCGGGGTGCTCGCGCTCGACGCCACGGGCGGGTCGACCGTCGCGGACGTCGACGCTTGCGGCGGGGCGTCGCTCGACGAGGGCGACGCGCTCCAGGCGATCGCGGACGGAGGCGGCTCGGGCGACGCGTCGGGCGCGGGGCGCGCGCAGGCCGCGGCGCCGACGAGCGCGAGCACGAGCGAGGTCCGACGCACGCTCATGACCGCTAGGCCCTCAGCAGCACCTTCCCGGCGTTCTTGCGCTCCTCGAGCCGCAGGTGCGCAGCGGCGGCCTCCTCGAACGCGAAGACGGAGTCGATGATCGGCGAGATGTGCCCCGCGTCGAACAGCCGCAGCAGCTCGTCGATCTCGTCGCCGAGCAGCTCGAGCTCGCCCCACAGGTGGCCCATGTTGACGCCCGAGACGGCCTTGTTGTCATCCATCAGTTTCATCGGCGACCAGCGCGGCACCCTGACGAGCTGCGAGACGATACGCCCCAGGCTGCGGGTGGTGCCCGCGCGCATGTTGGCGAAGCCGAAGGTGCAGAGATGTCCCGCGGGGGCGAGCAGCTCGTACCCACGCGTCCAGTCGGGGCCGCCGAGCGGATCGAGGATGAGATCGACGCCGCGCCCGCCCGTCAGCCTGCGGACCTCGGCCACGTAGTCCTGGGAGCGATAGTCGATGGGGTGGTGCACGCCGAGCTCGCGCAAGAAATCGTGCTTGGACGGCGACGCCGTGCCGAAGATCTCGATCTCCGGCTCACGCTTCAAGAGCTGCACCGCGGCCACGCCGACGCCGCCGCCCGCGCCGTGGACGAGCACCCTCGCGCCGCGCCTCACCCGCGCGACCCGGTGGAGGATGTGAAACGCCGTGAGGTAGGTGACAGGCAGCGCGGCGGCCTGCTCGAGCGTCATCTTCGCGGGCAGGCGCCGCACCTGCGCGGCGGTCGCGCAGACCACGCTGGCCTGACCGCCGAAGCGCGTGAGCGCGAGCACCCGATCTCCCTCGGCGAGCCCCTCGACCCCCGCGCCCACGCGATCGATGACGCCGCTGACCTCGTAGCCGACCGTGCAGGGCAGCTTGGGCGCGTCGGGGTACAGCCCCATCCGCGCCATCACGTCCGCGAAATTGAGGCCCGCGAGCTCCACGCGAACGCGCACCTCGCCTGCCGTGGGCTCGGGGTCGGGCCGCTCGAGCACCCGCAGCACGCCGGGGCCTCCTGCCTTGGTGATGACGATCGCGCGCATGCGGAGTCCCGTAGCGCCGAAGCCCGGCGTTGAGAAGCGCCGCGGGAGGAGCGGCGCGCGTGCTACACGACGGGCCTTGATCGCGCGCCGCGTGCTCGCCGTCGGCCTCGGCGCCGCGCTCCAAGGGCTCGCCTTCCCCGCGTTCGCCGACGAGCCGCCGGACGAGCGTGGCGCGCGCGGGCTCCTCGCGGACCTCCGCCGGATCGTGCGCGCAGAGGAGTCGAGCGGGTGGTTCGTCGACAGCACGAGCTACCAGGCGATGTACCCCCAGCTGCTCCAGTCGGTCTGCCGCGCGTCGGAGGGCGCGCGCGCGCTCGCGGTCGAGCGGAGCGCCGCGGCGAGCCGCCAGGCAGGCGACGCTCGCGCGCTCTACCGGGCGAGCCATGGGTGGTCCGCCGCCGCCAAGGAGGCCGCGCACAGGGACAGAGCGGCCAACGCGCTCGCCCTCGCGGTACACGCCGCGCCGGCCGAGTGCCCGTTCTGGATCACGCCCGCGCGCGGCTTCGACGGTCGCCAGTCGGACCTGCGCCGGTTCACTGGCAACTTCGAGTCTGGCGGGCTGTTGCAGGTGCGCCGCACCCAGGGGACCTGGACCTACGGCGGCGGAGGAGTCCTCCGCGTCCTGCTGGGCTACGGGCTCGCGCCCCGCGCCTCACTCCTGGTGGGAGGAGAGTTCGCGGGCGGCGCGATGCTGCGCCCGCGGGTCCAGCCGTCGTCATTCGTGGTCAACTACTTCCCAGCGATGCCAGTCATCCTGAGGCTCTGGGACGACTCGATGCACTACGACCTCGAGCTCGCCCCGGTCTCGTTGTTTCAGGCGGACGACGGCCGGTTCAGCTACGGGGGGAGGCTCGGGTTCTCGTTCGGGGTCTCCGCGCTGAAGGGCCGCTACGTGATCCCCTGGGCGGGCGCGGCCTTCGCGGTCGAACACTACGTCGCGAGCGGCGGGCGCCCGGAGGCCCAGTTCTTTCGAGGAGGGCTGCGGGTGGGTGTCATCTGGGACGGTCGCTGAAGCGGTCCTCGGTGGCGTCGCGGGCCGGCGCTGGCGGCGCGATGCCTCCCCAGGCTTGCGGCCTCGCGAGAGCCGCTCTGCCGAGTCTGACAGCGCGTCATGCCGGGCACCAAGGGCCCGGGCAACAATTACGGAAATCATGTTATCTCACTGACGTGGCCTGAAAGTGTAGTTCCACTCTCCGTGAAATGCGATGGGCGTCATGGCGAGCGAGTCGAGCTCAGCGTTGGAGACCTTGATGCCGGGCTGGTAGCGCTTGTGGTTCGCGCGGGCCTTGATGCGAAGTCCAGTCTTGGTCGTCGCGCTACCGATGAGGTTCACGACCGTCTCGACGCTCAGGAGCGGGCGCCCGCGCCAGTTCTGCGTGATGTGGCTGAACATCCGGTGCTCGATCTTGTTCCACTTGCTCGTCCCAGGCGGGAAGTGCGCCACCGAGATCTTCAGCCCGGTCTCG